>NZ_JAJAFZ010000032.1:0-52461 GCF_025384895.1 Photorhabdus kayaii | reverse complement strand
CAAACACTGTTCTGGAAATTTATAGACTTTACAATGAGGGATAGCGCGTTGGGTGAGGATTGATATATACCCGTCATCTTTCAAGTTGCCTCTTTGTTGGCTGCACTCACTCACCCCGGTCACATAGTTATCTATGCTCCCGGGGATTCGCTCCCTTGCCGTCGCGATCCATCTTGAAATCCATTGGGTATATCGCAAGTTAATTATAATGGAATCATTCAGATCGATTATGAAAAAACCCACAAAGTGGGTCTATTGGATGGGTAATTCACCAGGGCAACCGCATGAATGCTTAAATATTACCCATATTAGAAAATCCCGTTTGTAACACTTGATAGCTGTAATTTCATTTTACCCATTATACTTACTACCCAAATGTCTTTACCAAATGTTACATCTCTTAGTTATTAATCCAGCGATAGTTTATATCTGTTCATATAACTCCTAAGGGAGTAGGATTACTGAATTTATACTAGATCGAAATCGCCACCAGATTAATATTATGCAGCCTTTAGTTCTGCATTTATCATTTAGGTTCAGAATTTAAATGAATAACTCTATCAGCACTTTGAATAGTGGATTCTCTATGAGCAACAATGATTCTAGTCACGTTTAAATTTGCAATAGATTTGTTAACAATAGATTCATTGTTTGTATCAAGATGACTTGTTGCTTCATCCATAAATATAATTTTTGGTTTTTTATAGAGCGCTCTGGCAATCATTATTCTCTGTTTCTGCCCTCCTGAGATACTTCCACCCAGTTCACTCAACTGTGTATAATACCCCATTGGGAAACTAACTATTTCATTATGTATGTTAGCTTTAATTGCACATTCAGTAACGTACTCCATATCAATATCATCATCAAATCCTGAAATATTTTCAGCAATTGTACCAGAAAAAAGCTTGTCTTCCTGTAAAATACAAGAAATATTTTTTCTGTAATTATTTACACCTAAACTATAAATATCAAGATTATTAAATAAAACTTCACCTGATTGAGGCTTAATGAGACCACTCATTATTTTAATAAGAGTAGATTTTCCCGCGCCTGAAGGTCCTACTATTGCAACAGATTCACCGCCCTCAATTTTTATTGAGAAGTCTGATATTGTATAATTTGATTCATTATATGTATAAGAAACATGTGATAACTCTAAAGATGCTATATCATAACTTTCAGAATTAATATTTTTTTTAAATATTTCTTTTTCTTGCAAAGCAATTCCAGATAATCTTTCGTTATGTAATGATAATAATTTCAGCTCTACTGATTTATTGATTATATTCGTGATACGATCCGAGAATTGACCTCGGTAGGTATTGAACGCGATAAACATTCCTATAGTAATTGTACTGTTTATTACTAAGTATGAACCAACCCAAAGTATAACTATTTGATCAAGTGCAATAATAATTGAACTGAGAGCGATTGTAATAATTTCTATTTTCTTTTTCTTTACTTCAGATTTGTTTAAAGTTTTTACTTTATCACTATAGATCCTTTGTCTATTGTTAAGAATGCCGAGAATCTTAATTGTCGGCATGCTATAAAGACTTTCCATAAAAAAAGAGTTTATAGTAGCTTCATCTTGAATTTTTTTATCAGAAGCATTCTTATAAATTTTATAAACAATTATTTTAACTAAAAAATACAATACCGAAAATAAGATGACAACAATCGTTAGGCTACCACCATAAATAATCATCATGCTCAACAGTCCAATTATCATTAGGAAATCAATGATTAAATCAACAATGTTATTGCAAAATGTTTCCCTTATGTTTTCAATTGAGTTAAACCTAGATTGGATATCACCTAGTTTTCTACTAGAAAAATAGTGAATTGGTATTCTTAATAAATGACTAAAAAGACTGTTTTTCCATTGTATATCCAAAAGAATATTTATAGAAAGAGACATATAGGATCTTATGATATCGGAAAAAGTTTTTACTAAAGTAAAAAAAATAAGAAAAATACATATTGATGACAATAGTAGCGTATCTTTTGTTACTATAACATGGTCCATTATTAATTGGATTCCTATTGGTATAGTAAGAGTAATGCTCTCTATTAGTATAGATATTGCAAATATTTTTAAAAGAGCACTCGACAGTCCTTTGGAGCTTTTGAAAAGATCTATTAATTTAATTGTTTTTTTATTAAAAGAAGACCTTTTCTTAAACTCCGGTGTTGGCGTTAGTTCTATTGCGACTCCAGTGAAATGTTTTGATATTTCATTAATAGATAAGATCCTTTCTCCTTTCTCTGGATCTAATATAAAAAATTTGTTTTTATTGACTTTTTCTAAAATAACGAAGTGATTCATATCCCAATGGAGTATGCAAGGTTTTTTTAAAAGGTTAATTTCATCAACATCCAAAGAATATACATTTGTATTTAACTTATTGTTTTCTGAAATCTCTAATAAATCTTTTAACCGTAATCCTCTAGAGTGAAAATTATTGTTCCCTTTTAGTTCTTTCAGCGTTGTGTCACACCCATAATAGCAAAGTATCATGGATATACATGCTAGTCCGCAATCGGCAATACTCTCTTGATAAATAATATTTATTTTTTTTCTAAAAAATAAATCAGGGATAAAATCAAACAGAGAATTATTATCCTTCATGACTTACTCCGTGTGTTTTTTCAAATAATGCTTAGCTTTATCTACTATTAAATTATAAATGCTCTTACTTTCAACTATTAAAGAAGTTTCTGCTTTCATTCCTGCTACCAATCTTAGTTGATTTATATTTTTGTCTGTCAACCTAACCTTTATAGAATAAAAGTTATCGTGATCTATTCTAATGTTTTTTTCTGGATTTTGCAGCATATTGTTTTCATTACTCACTGTTGATTGTGAAATTGTTTCTATTATTCCTTCAAATGAACCATATTTTTGAAACGGGTATGAACTAAATCTAATATTTACCTTACTGCCTATTTTTATATAAGGATAGCTGTCGCTTCTAATATTAAATATAATAAAATATGAATCTACCTTTTTCGGTGAGATTTTTACCAAAACATCATTTTTAGTCACTTCCTGACCTAAAGTTTTATATTGATAATCCAATACTCCATTAATAGGTGAGGTTATGACACGAGTAGAATCAGAATTTATATCAATCTTTTTCAAATTAATATCATTTTCTTTTTCTTGTAACAATGCTATCGAATTTTCAATATCGCTTAATTTATTATCTCTATCTATAATAAGCTGACTATTTTTTTCTTGTAAAGAATTTAATTGTTGATACATGCTTATATAGCTAATCTTATTTTGAGTATAATTGTTGTTTATTGAATTAAGCTGTTCTATAGTTACATGTCCTTTCTTCAAGTAATCTTCAAATTTTTTTCTTGTTTTATTATAATCCTGAATCAATCTGTTTGATTCTTCTAATTCTTTACTTAATTTTTGTATTTCTTTCTCAGTAAATTTTATGCTTCTCTCATAAAATTCTATAACCTTAATTTTTAGTTCTTTTTTTTTGATTATATTGCCATTTACTTTGTCAGCCATTGAATTTAATTGTTTTATCTTTTGCAATTTAAGATCACCATTAATATCCTCATCAATATTTTTTATTCTAAAAATAATATCCCCTTCCAATACTTTTTCTGGTTTTAGCACATCAAAAGTAGAAGATTCTATATAACCTTTTATTGGTGACCTTATGATTATAGTGGAGGGAAATGAATGGATCTCACCTTCAATCAAAACCCTATTATTTATTTTTAATGCAAATATTAAAATAAAAAGAAAAAATATCAAAAAAAATACTATTGAATATAAAAAAAGAGAAGATGGGTAAATTTTAATTATTGTATTAGCAACCCACCTATTTTCATCTTTCTCTTTATTTAAATTTCTAAAAATACTATCACTCATTATTATTTTGGCACCAAATTTTAATTAGATAGTCATATAAACAAGTGGTTATAAGGCAAATAAAAAACCAGTTAATCCATGATACTGAATTCTGTAAAACAGATATTATAAATGGATTTCCTATAGCATAGTCCATCAATGGTTGCCTAACAAGCCGTCCCATGATTGCTAATTCAATTAACCACATAAGGATACCTCTTGTGATAGGGGTATATGTAGGAAGACTCTTTTTTATGAGAATATATAAAAATGTTATACCCAATCCTGTCTCTAAACTTGTTAATGCAGCAAGATATCTAACATCCCAAGACGGGGCTACAGTTATATTGCTTACTTCATGCCTTATATAAGGAACTACCCACTCGGAGTTGATAACATGAATCACAAAACCTACACAAGAAGTCAGTATAGATACGATTAGAATAATAAGAAATATTAATTTTTTCTCTTTGTTTACCATACAATCCTCTCTTTAACAGTAGGAGGGGAATTACCCCCTCCTTTTCACTAATTAAAAACTATATTTATATATATTACCATCCCAACCAGGACTTGCAGCCTTTTTCACAAGTTTATTCACTTCTTTAGGCTCTACGGTTTTTCCGACATCCTTTCCTGCCCCCCTACGCAATCTAACAATGCTTTATTCCAAGAGCTACTCTTTTTTAAGTCTTTCATAGTTAGTTCCTTATTATCAATTAGTTAATGTTTACTACTTCTATTAACTTGGATTTATGCTTTTTGACTTCTAAGAAAGCATCAGTTCCAAGCAGACCGTCACTCATGTGTTTATCATATAGCTTACTTGCTGTTAAACCTTTTTCATTTAGTCTTCTTTCTATGTGCTCATATATCTTATATAAGCTTGGGCAATAATAGTCTTTATTATATATATTATTCTCGTTATATTTATATGCCCTTGCAGGGCAACCACCGTGACATACATGTTGCCACTTACATTTTTGACATGAATCGAAACTCTCCCGTGTTCTATACAAAGTGGCCCGTGGCCCAGTCATTAATTCTAGAATAGAGTTATTCTGAAGATTGCCATATTTCATATCGGGTTGAGCGGAAAGGCTTGCACATGGATATACATCGCCTATAGGATCAACAGAGAAAGTAGTGTTACCGCATTGAGACATTCCTAAACAATCTGCTGCTCTTCCTGCTAATATTGCCTGAGTTTTTCTTACAAAATCAGAAATAAATATATAGTTCTCAGGGGCTGCATAAAACCATTTGTCGTATAATTTACTCCAAGGTATATAGTATTCATCAGGATCTAATCCTAGATCTGTATAATTATCTACAGCGTTTCCTGATTTATTTAATGGGATAACATTAAATGGCAAATTATTTTTTAGCATGAAATTGTATATTTCATCTATATAACCTAGACTTGATTTGCTAATTACTAGTGCGCAGCCAACTTCAATTTTATTTCTTCTTAATTTTTTCACACCCTCAAAGACCTTATCAAAACTTCCAATATTTTTGTGAGTTACTCTATTTTTATCATTTATTTCTTTTGGTCCATCAATGGATATGGACATAAAGAAATTATTTTCCTTAATGAAATCACACCATCTTTGAGTTATAAATGTTCCATTTGTTTGTAAGGCATTTAAATACTTTATGCCGTTACTATATTTTTTTGAAATGCAATAACATTTTCATAAAACTTAATACCTGGAAACATCGGTTCACCACCATGCCATATAAAATGGACATAAGTAAAAACCTTTATTTTATTGGCATATTCAAACGTATCTTTAATTGTTTTTTCCAATATTTCCAATGACATAATAGGCTGTCTTTCATCTTCATTATAACAGTATTTACATGCCAAATTACATCTATGTGTTGGTTTTATTATATTTACAAGCTGCATATTAATATTTCCTTTCTTTTTTCATTTCTATCGAAATGACAATATAAGGAAACAACAATAATTCCTTATATACTCACCATATAAACTTGCTCACTTTTTAATTCTATAGAACACTGGTTGAAATGTAACACATCTTATTAACAATAAAAAATAAATAAAAGCCTTTTTGTTGATTTAAATCAAATTGTTATATGAATTAACTATAGATGTAAATATCTATAACTATTTATACCCGTTATCTTTCAAGTTGTCTCTTTGTTAGCTGCGCTCACTCACCTCGGTCACATAGTTACCTATTCTCCCGGGGATTCGTTCCCTTACCGTAGCGATGCATCTTGAAATTCATAGGGTATACACTTGAGATATCAGGCAAATAGCGTTAAATCAAGGCGAGTCATTTCATATTTAACGTTAGCAGAGAATGTCTTACAACACTCTCCGTTCATTTTAATAGAAATAACACTTAAAAATGTATTAAAACACCTCGCTAAAACCTACCGAAATATGGTGTTGGTTTATTAGCGATGATTTGTGGGGACCCTCAACACAAAGTGGGTCTATTGGATGGGTAATTCACTTTTCGAAATAATTGCCAATCTATTCTGATGATGTTCAGGATCTCCCCATAACCAAGACTCTTGGCGACTAACATCATTCTGGGTCAAAATCTTACGCAACTCACAGGTAATCATATCATAAGCATAAACATGCATATTATACGCCAGCGCGTCATACATACGGGCCTGCCAAAAAGAAATACCGTCATAAGTCTGGTTCATATCTGACACAATCACATTATAAGATTCGAGCAAGTAACCGAAGAACACCTGACCAGCCAGTTCATGCAAAACCGTTCGATGTTCACGTTTCAGAATACGCCAAACAAGAATTTGTGTTACAGGGCGGCGATTTAATACTACATCAGGCTGTATAATAACTCTGTTATAGTAGACGACTTCTTGAGACACATCGTTAACCAACGCCAGCTCGAAGTGGGATTGACTGATACGATTACCAAATCGACCATCAACACGAACCAGGCGAAAGCAACAACCCTTTTATCTGATCAGTAATATCAACCCCATTCATCAACGCAGTATAGAGGGTATGATTATCTGAGCTTTCATTCAGATGAGCGAAAACCTCATTAACCTTTTCAGGATTTACCAATCTTGCTGGCATATAACCTCCTCCTATTCCCCGCTAATCATCTAAAAAGGACGAGTTATACCCGTCATCTTTCAAATTGCTTCTTTGTTGGCTGCACTCGCTCACCCCGGTCACATCGTTATCTATGCTCCCGGGGATTCTCTCCCTTGCCGTCGCGATCCATCTTGAAATCCATAGGGTATATCAAATTGATAACTGTACCTTCGATCGATGGTAGCCATATTGAACCCTAAGTTCAACAACAATGGTTGCGTTTCTACTGTTCCATCCACTGTTGATATCTTCCACGACCTAAAAGGCATCATAAGAACGTACCTCCGTGCCTTTTGTCATATCAAGCTCATCTTTGCCGATCTTTTTACTTCCCATTAAACTTGCGTGTTATACCCGTCATCTTTCAAGCTGCCTCTTTGTTGGCTGCACTCACTCACCCCGGTCACATCGTTATCTATGCTCCCGGGGATTCGTTCCCTTACCGCCGCGATGCATCTTGAAATCCATAGGGTATAGCATCAAGAAAAAATTAAATTCCAATAAAAAACCAAATTTATGCTAGCATTGTTCATTAAGTATTTACTACTTAATCCCAAGAGAGTCACTATTGTCAACACCCCTTTTAAAAGGGTAATGAGCACAAACAAGGTAAAAAACCAAGAGCATATACTTAGAGCCTATCCCAATAGGCGTAATCTATTTAGTTCAATCTTAATGCCACATCAAAAATATGACCAAAAACCACTATTTTTTTCACGCCGCTGTTCAGATTTGTTCTTTATTACAAAGACGAATAAATCAAATCGTTTAACAGAATAGCTCTTAAGCATTAGGACAAATAATTATTTAACAACTGACAACAATGAGGATGCTGATAATTTCAACTATAATCTGCAATTATTTACCATTAACAGTAGCTATTTTTCAGCTAAAATAGCTGATATCAGGCACAGCAGCGAGCACAGCAACAGCCTCTACCTACTCTTTCAATAAATCATTTAAATAATCTTCATCTAAAATAGTATATATGGTTATATTTCTTGCCATTTAAAGTTTCATTATTAAATAGTAAAAATTAAATTAATAAACATACGCTTTTTGACGAGAAAAGCATTATATTCTATTATATGGCTGTCCACTTAAGATATAATCGAAAAAGCAACCATTCAGATAATGATTTAAATAGGAATTTAGGAGTTACTATGTCAAACATACGAAACAAATCCACTCTCATTACACCACAATTAACCCTGATGTGGGACAAAAGCAATGAACCTTGGGGCGCCAGAGATCATCAGTCAAGATTTATTTATGCTAACCCTGCTTTCTATCAACTACTCAACCTTCCTGAAGATTTCGATATTATCGGGCTGACCATGGGTGAATTGCCCACGCCTATCGCCGAATATGCAGAAGAAGTCCACCGTCAGGATCAAAAAGCCATCCAAACTATGCAACGCATCACTTCACTAGAAACACATCTGTTTGGAGAAAATAACGTCAAACAAAGCTATATTTGTGATAAATTTCCCCTTTATGATGAGAATAATGATTGCATTGGGATCTTCTTTCATATGTATCAACCTCAAGATTTTTCTGTTTCTTACTATTATGACAAAACATTGCCATCAAACCTGCAATTTACGCCACCAAATAATCTATTGACGCAAACTGAGTGGGAAGTGCTTTTTCTAACCCTGCGTTCACAGGATGAAGAGAGCATCGGTGAAGAATTAACCATGAGCACAGAAGATGTTGTTAATCATATTCAGTCAATTTACCAGAAATTTAATTTACCACTACAGATAGAATTAGCGGATTTCTGTCAGAAAAATAACTATCATCTTTATATTCCTGAACGTTTTATCACTATTGGTAGTAAGGAATTGTAAATTTATAAAATATTAATTACACAGTAGGATCTCATTATGAGAAAATTTAATAAGCTCAATATTTCATCTCAAGTCATTAACACCCTGAAGCAAAGTAATGACCCCTGGGGGATCAAAGATAAAAATTCATGTATTATTTATGGTAATTTAGCACTTAAGCATCTCAATAATCTTTCAGATTCATTTGATTATGAAGGCCGGTATGATGATGAAATTCCCTGGGATGGCGCTGAATTTGCAAAAGAATTTGTTATTCATGATAAAACTGTAATGGAGAAAGGCGCAAGAGTATGTTCACTTGAAACACATATTCATGGGAAAGATAATTTTTTATCATCTTATTTTTGTGAAAAATATCCATTCTATAATGATGATAACGAATGTGTCGGTACCATGCTCCACGCATGGAAAGCTCAGGATTTCTCATTTACCCGTCTATTTTATGGAAAACTACCATCATCTATTCTGTTCTCTCCACCAACCGATATATTTACGCAACGGGAATGGGATGTTATTTTCCTCATGTTACATAAATATACCAGTAAGCAAATAGGTAGAATACTGAATATTTCCTATCGTACGGTTGAAAGCCATTTCTCACGAATATATAAACGAATTGGTGTTCATTCCAGTCGTCAATTAGAAGACTATTGTCGCATGAATGACTATGACCTCTACGTGCCAGAGAGATTTGTGAAACCGAAAAGCAGAATATTTCCTTAGGCCCTAAATCACAATAAAATTTTTATTATGAAGAAGAACTATGCAATATCACCTCAGATTAGGTAATGAACTGTAGGGAAGTAAAAGATAGTTCTTCATGCTTTATTTACGGCAATCCAGCAACAAAATAATTCATTCATAATATTAATAAATTATTTGATTGCAAGAAGCCTTACTACATAACTCATTGTTTTAAATATAATAAACAGGCAACCAAAACAATAAGTCAAATAACAAGCAACAATTCATTCTGCCATAATATATAACACTAGAAAATTCTTATGAAAAACATCAATTTTATCGCTATATCCCAGAAAGCGCTAGGGAATCCAGAAGTAGAACGTTTATTTAAGCTGAAAATTTTCAAGGAGTCTTTATGAAGAACTATACGATATCACCTCAAATTATCAACACGATGGAAATCAGCAATGAGCCGTGGGGAATAAAAGATAGTTCTTCAAATTTCATTTATGGTAACTCAGCAACAAAGAAATATATTCATAATTTTAAAGCATCATTTAATTATGATGGACTTTATGATCATGAACTCCCTTGGGACGGCGCTGAATTTGCTAAGGAATTTATTATTCAAGATAGTATGGTCATGGCAAAAGGACAGAGAATATGTTCAGTTGAAACACATATATTCGGACAAGATCAAATGTTATCATCTTACTTCTGTGAAAAATTGCCTTTTTATCATGAAGATGGAAATTGTATTGGCGTCATGTATCATTGTTGGGAAGCCAAAAGCTACTCATTAGCCAGCCTACATCAATATTATAAAAAACTACCCGCATCCATTATACTTCAACCCCCAAGCGATATTTTTACGCCACGTGAATGGGATATCATTTTTTTCTTTTTACAAAAATACACCAGACAACAAATTAGACAGATATTAAATATTGCTTATCGTACCATTGAAACCTATATGGCCCAGATATATAACAAGATAGGGATTCATTCCAGCCAACAACTGGAAGAATACTGTTTAGCGAATAATTTTCATCATTATGTACCAGAAAAATTCTTATTGTCATAACAATTTTATTATTAAACTATTCTGTTCATGACAATAATATTCAATCTGGACGTACCAGAATAAATAGCGGTAGCCTTGATCTATACCCTATGGATTTCAAGATGCATCGCGACGGCAAGGGAACGAATCCCCGGGAGCATAGCGAACTATGTGACCGGGGTGAGTGAGTGCAGCCAACAAAGAGGCAACTTGAAAGATGACGGGTATATTAATAAGGCTACCGCTGAAACAACATTATTAACGCTATTATGGCAAAACGAATTAAAATAATTTTTCTATTTTTTTCTTATTTAAAAATTTATTTACTTCGACACCGAGATAATAGCACCAGAAATTTACAAACAAGGGAGAAAATTCATTTTATATTAATATCAACATGGATTTCTGATTTTCAATTCCAATATAATCTGTCCCGTCGAAAGCGCTTTGATGGACGGATGATCCCATTAGTGAATTATTTAAAACACTATCCCTCTCACTTCATCGCTATTCGAAAGCATCCGGTCCTCTACGAAAGGTTTTCGTGATTGCATCCCAAAACGCGATCAATTCATCTTCGGTATATGGCGTTGCAGGTAACTGGTAATTCATTAACATAATAACAACACAGATTTTTTTATCATTCAATACCATATCATTTGCAATAAAATCAAATTGATAACGCGGATTATTGTCAAGAGATTGCATATCTACTGCTAATAACTCATCCCCATGAATCCCATTTATTTCTCTTTCCCCCTTTCTTATTATCTTGCCATAGTTAATAAACCAATCCCTTTCAATCGCACTAATACGTTCAAGTAAAGTGCCTTCCCCTTTAAAGTCATTAATAATTT
Organism: Photorhabdus kayaii; assembly: GCF_025384895.1. Taxonomy (NCBI): domain Bacteria; kingdom Pseudomonadati; phylum Pseudomonadota; class Gammaproteobacteria; order Enterobacterales; family Morganellaceae; genus Photorhabdus; species Photorhabdus kayaii. The sequence goes on along the minus strand of NZ_JAJAFZ010000032.1, from coordinate 41,003 downwards.
CAAGACTGAATGTGAAATTATCATCCTGATTTCCTTGATAGACAAACTTTATATTTTCTTTTTCATTATTATAGTCGGCAATAAAACCATCAGGGATACAGATTCCTGCCTCTATCGGAATATCACTATCCTTTCTGCCACTGATTCTGGCAATTAGCCTTTGCATTTTGTCCAGAGTTTGAGAAAACATTTTATATTGGCTTTCATTCAATCCAGAGTTTATATAAAGGTTTCTTGAATAACTATATTTATCATCTGATATCTCTATAAATTTCATTTCTATAATAAAAGCAACCTCATTATCATATAAATGGGCTTCTAATATTCTGGAAAAACCGGGTTCACTGACACTATTATTTCTATCAAAAATCACGCCATATAATTTTCCCTGGAGATGATAAACTTTCTTTAAAAAGGGCAGATCTTTCGGATCGGCAGTTTTAGTCGTCCTTAATTTTTGCTCTCTTATCTCTATGCGCTGTTCAAATGCGGATAGATGCATACGCTTGGTTTCTATTTTTGCATCATCAATAAATATCTCATTGTTGATGATGTTTTCAAATGCCAAGGGAATATCAATCAGATAACGCCCGATACAACGAGTCTGCATATTGGCTAATATTTCAGTTTTCATTCTCTTTTCCTTCTCTTTTCCTTTTTAGGTTAAAACGGGATAATAATGGGCAGAGAAATATCACTGCCACAGAATATAAGTGCCTATCTTTTTTCGCATCACGGTTGAGAGCTTCATGAAAAAACAGCGTACTGAGCAGCATGCCGTTGGCGTAGCGATTGACTAGTTCAGCGGCAATAATGAATTCACGTTGTAAACTTACTTCCATTATTCTCCCTATATCAATACGTAAATCCTTCGGTAAACTGGGACTAGCTACTTTCAAAGGAGCATCTACTGCAAAAGCCGCTGCATAACATCATGCATAAACAGGATAAGCGATTTCTGAATTTTTCTATCTTCTTAACGGGTGCTGATAAAGATCAACTCTTTTTTTCAAAAAAATACAATTTTTTAATGCCCCCCATTGTCACCACCGATATAACAGCATGTTGAACAAAATATTTAATAACATCAAGATAACCCCATAGCAACATTCCCTCTTCACTGAGAAAAGTATAATCATGGCTCTCACCCATATAGCCAAATGTTTTAATCGGAATATCTGTGGTGATATTTATTCTGACAGCTATTCTGTTAACAAAAACAGTTAACGATTACGCTATTTCCTCATTTATACCCAATGGATTTCAAGATGCATCGCGACGGCAAGGGAGTGAATCCCCGGGAGCATAGGTAACTATGTGACCGGGGTGAGTTAGCGCAGCCAACAAAGAGGCAACTTGAAAGATGACGGGTATATATTCAGCAAGATTGTCCGGCTATTATAAAAACCGCTCACCGGACAAATTGATTTTTAACTATTTTTATTTAAGTATAGCCTTCTGGCATTACAGCGCCTCCGCCTCACAATTCATTGCCAACGCCCTGCTTAAGGTCTTAGCCAAAATAGTTTTATTTTCACTATCTTCCATCAGACTAAAATGATCCCCCGGAACCGAGGTTAACTGTAGCGAAGAGTCAGGAACTATCTGTTCCCAACCTAACGACGGTTCCATCGTTACGGACTGTAGCGCAACATCGGTAACAAATGGAATCTGTGGATAAGATTCCATCGCATAGAATTGATGTAGCGTTATCGCCAGCGCTTTCGGCTCATAATCCTTAACCATCTGGACATAATTTCCCATCTGTACCCAACGTTTGGCAATTAAGTCAGGGCGCAGATTTGATGGGTATAATTCCAACTTCTGCGCTGCTGCAATAAATTGCACTAAATTCAGTTCGTCCATTTTCTGATGCAATGCAGCAATCTCTTGAGGATGCTCATCCACTGACTGCCTTGCCAATTCAGCAAGGAACTGAAGTTTAGGTTGATCGACTCGTGTCTTGAAACAGTGCGGAGCCGGTGTATCAATTAGCCCCAAGAAATTAACGGTCTCTCCGGCATACAACAGCTGCTGAGCAATGGCATAAGCCAGTATACCGCCAGAAGAGTAGCCGTATATCCGATACGGGCCTTCTGGTTGCACTGCCTTCATAAAGGTGATCATTCTGGTCGCCAGAGCTTCAATGGTCGATGCCTGTTCCTCATTGATAGACGGCCAAGGTAGCGCATAAATCGGGTAATCCGCCTGAATATGCTGAGCCAGCCCAAAAACATAGGAATAGTCATCCATGCCACTCGGCACGAAGAAGAGCGGCGGTTCGGTTCCATCCGGTCGCACCGGTATGGCGCTGTTTTGCAATTGAGACAACGGATCTGAGGTGATCTCTGCCACCAGTTCCGCTAGCACCGGGAATTGGAACAGATTATTCAATGAGCAAATCAACCCTCGTTCTGCGGCCAGATTGATCATCCGCATAGCAAGCAGCGAGTGTCCACCCAAGGTAAAGAAGTTGTCATGCCGGCCAATTCGCTCAACCCCCAGTAATTCACGCCAGACAGCCGCCAAGGCGATCTCTGTTTCGCCTTGTGGCGCTTCATAGATCTGACGGGCAAACGCGTTCTGATCAGGCGCCGGCAATGCCCGGTGATCTAATTTGCCGTTCGGAGTCAACGGAAAGGCGTCCAGACGCACAAAGGCTGACGGCACCATATAGTCAGGCAATAAAGCTCTTAAATGACGATGTAATTGGCTAGCCAGTCCGTCATCCGCCTCAGCTGCGACATAAGCCACCAGACGTTTATCCTGACCATTTCCCAGTGCCAATACAATCGCCTCACGCACAGCAGGGTACTCCATCAACCGCGCTTCGATTTCACCCGGTTCAATGCGGAAACCCCGGATTTTAATCTGTTGATCATTACGACCAACGAAGACCAGATTGCCATCTGGCAGATAGCGGGCTAAATCCCCGGTTCGGTACATACGAGCATCCGGTTGATCACTGAACGGATCTGTCAGGAAACGTTCAGTCGTCAAATCAGAGCGGTTGAGATAGCCACGCGCGACACCGGCACCACCAATGTACAATTCCCCCACTGCCCCAAATGGCACTGGCTGGCCGTGATTATCCAAGAGATAAATAGAGGTATTCGCTGTCGGACGCCCAATAGGGATCAGCATATCAGTATAGTCTGGCGGGCAACGCCAGCAGGTTGCACAGACGGTGATTTCTGTCGGGCCATAAGCATTAAACAGTGTTGCCCGACCACGTAATGCTTGCAACAACGCCGCACTGGGTGCTTCTCCGCCCAGTATCAAGGTGGGCTTTATCGTTATCGCCGGTAAATCGGTCCCATCCCGTAACAGAGCCGGGGTCAAACAGGCGTGTGTTACCCGCCGTTCTTCCAGATAACGCCACAGGCGCAGCGGGTCTTGACGAACGCTATCAACCGGAATGTCTAGGGTAGCTCCCCCACACAGTGCCACCATGATTTCCCAGACACTGGCATCGAAACCAAATGAAGCAAACTGTAACATCCGGCTATCCGAGCAAATGTCAAATTGGGTGATTTTCTCCCAAATTAAATTGACCAAGCCATGATGTTCGACCATCACCCCTTTTGGTGTACCGGTGGAACCAGAAGTGTAAATCACATACGCCAGATGTCGTGAGGTTAGCGCCGGGACGTGCGGATTATTATCCGGCTGATCAGGCAGAACATTCGGATCAAGTACCGTTAACGCCGTCAGCGCCTGTTCACCTAGCGCAGTACGGCCCACATTATCTGCCAGTACCACCGACGGTGTCGCATCCGTGAGCATATAAGCTAGCCGGTCACCCGGGTAGGCTGGATCTAAGGGAACATAAGCCCCACCCGCTTTGAGTACCGCCAGTAGCGCCACCACTCTTGACGGTGAACGCGTGACACAAATCGCCACCCGTTGATCGGGTTCCACTCCGAGTTCAATTAACTGATGAGCCAGTCGGTTAGCATATGCATTCAATTCTGCATAGCTAAGAGTCTGCTCTTCATAGACCAGTGCCGTTGCCTCAGGATTTTTCGCCACTTGCTGTTCAAACAGATGATGAATACACAACGAGTTGGAATATGTCGTTTGCGGGCCATTGCCGACTTTCAGTAGCCGTTTCCTTTCTACTGCCGATAAAATTTCCAACCGCTGAACCGGGGTTTCCGAGGCGTGCTCCAGTGCACCCACCAGACTTTCCAACGCCTGTTGCATATAGCCACACACCCGCTCGGCATCAAACGGCTGGACGATTTGCGCTGTCAGCCCCAGTGCATCACCAAAATCTTCTACTGACAGCGTAAACGGATAGTTAGTCCGCTCCTGTGCACCGAGAAATTCAACACCGCTCATGATCTCATTCGATTCCACCGAAGCTATATTGTGTCGGTAGTTCAGCAAGGTACTAAATAGAGGCGTTCCTCCCTGCACCCCGCTACAACGTTGAGCCAGTGCCAACGAGGCATATTCGTGTTCCAATAATCCCGCCAGCCGGTGATGTGCTACCTGTACGCTGTCTCGTACCGAGGTATCATCCATATCCAACCGTAGCGGCAAGGTATTGATAAACAGCCCCATGCCATTTTCAGCCCCTTCACCCGCCGCCATGCGCCCAAATAAGACGGTGCCAAATACTACCTGCTGCTGTCCGCTGGTACGTGATAACACCTGTGCCCAGGCCAGATGACATAGGGCAGCCAAGCTCACCCCCAATCGCCGAGCCTGACCACGTAAACTGTTATTTAACTCAGGGGTCAACATCCGGTGCGATTCGGTCATCTGCGAGCCATCATGGCGAACTTCCGCCAGCCCAAACGGTAACGTCGGTTCATCAACCTCAGCCAACATCTCGGTAAAGAAACGGGTATGTTCTTCCTGACTTATCCCTAATCGGGACTGCGCCACCAGATTACGGAATGGCGCTGGGGCTGGCAGGTTGCCGTCCTGCCCGTCAAGGTACGCCTGAACTTCGTGGCTCATCACATCCAGCGCGGTATGGTCGCCAATCAAATGATGCATCAGTTGCAAAACAATCCAACGACCATCACTCTCCTGTGCCACCACAAAGCGCAACAGCGGCGCCTGCCCCAAATCGAGACGATATTGACGTGGGTTAAACCGTTGTGCTAATTGTTCGCTGATCGGTCCGTCAGCCGGATCTAATGGCAATTCCATCACCGACAACGACACCTGACGGCAAACGACCTGCGCCGGAACGGATATTCCTTGCCAGATAAAGGCGGTCCGTAGGATGTCATGACGGTTAATCACCTGCTGAACCGCCGCCAGATAACGATCCAGCAGAGGCCGGTCAGCAAAAGCCATTTGACCTGCCAACAGATAGGGATCGCCTTCGTTTGCCAGCAAATGGTGGAACAGGATACCGTCCTGTAACGGCGACAACGCATAGATATCCTGAATATTGGCTATCCCGCCCGGTACCTGTTCGACGATGTGATCAATTTCAGACTGAGTGAGATCAATCAGCGGTAACATTTCTGGCGTTAACACCGTGGTGGCCGGTGTAATCATGTTGGCCGGCACTTTTTCGGTCTGATTCAGCCTCAATGTTTGCGCCAGTTCAGACAGTATCGGGGATTGGAACAGATCACGTACTGCCAGCGTTAAACCCAAATTACGCAAACGTTCAACCATCCGTACCGCAAGCAACGAATGGCCCCCCAAGGCAAAGAAGCTGTCGTACCGGCTAATCTGTTCAACGCCCAGTAATTCACGCCAGATAGCAGCCAATGCGGTTTCGGTTTCTCCTTGCGGCGCAGCGTAAATCTGGTGGGCAAAAGCATCTTCCCCCGGTGCGGGTAACGCCCGGCGATCCAGCTTGCCGTTAGGCGTCAACGGAAAAGCATCCAACCGCACAAAGGCCGCCGGTACCATGTAATCAGGTAACAACCCACTCAGATGTTCACGCAGACGGTTAACCAACCCGTCATCTGCTTCCGCCGCCACATAAGCCACCAGCCGTTTATCCGGCCCATCGCCTAAGGCCAGTACCAGCGCTTCACGCACCCCGGAGTATTCTGTCAGCCGGGCTTCGATTTCTCCCGGTTCAATGCGGAAACCGCGGATTTTAATCTGCTGGTCGTTACGACCAACAAACACCAGATTGCCATCCGGCAGATAGCGAACTAAGTCCCCAGTTCGATACATCCGGGCATCAGCAATATGACTAAATGGGTCTGCAAGGAAACGTTCGTCGGTCAGTTCAGGACGATTGAGATAGCCACGCGCCACACCGATGCCACCAATATAGAGTTCACCCACTGCCCCTAGCGGCACGGGCTGACCGAGGGCATCTAGCAGATAGAGACGGGTGTTGGCTGTTGGGCGCCCGATGGGAATTAACACATTGGTATAGTTTAGTGGGCAACGCCAACTGGTTGCACAAACGGTGATTTCCGTTGGACCATAAGCATTGAATACCGTAGCCTTGTTGCGCAACGCTTTAAGCAACGCCACGCTGGGCGCTTCACCGCCCAATATCAAGGTAGGTTTTACCGTTATCACCGGCAAATCAGCCCCATCCCGCAGCAAAGCCGGAGTCAAACAAGCGTGCGTCACTGACTGCTCTTGCAGATAATGCCAAAGGCGGTGTGGGTCCTGGCGAACAGACTCATCAGGAATAACCAGAGCGGCACCACCGCATAGCGCCATCATCATTTCCCAGACACCCGCATCAAAACCAAATGAAGCAAACTGCAACATCCGGCTAGCGGGGAAAATGTCAAATCGAGCGATTTTATCCTGAATAAGGTTGACTAACCCACGATGCTCCACCATCACCCCTTTTGGCGTGCCGGTCGAACCAGAGGTGTAAATCACATAAGCCAGATGACGGGAGGTCAATGTAGATAGTTGTGGGTTGTTATCCGATTGATCAGGCAATAAATGCGGATCAATCACTGTCTGCCCCACAAGCATTTGCTCACCTAAAGCTGAACGTCCAACACTATCTGCCAATAAAATAATCGGTTCAGCATCAGTCAAAATATGGGCCAGACGTTCACCCGGATAGGCCGGGTCCAATGGCACGTAAGCGCCTCCCGCTTTCAACACCGCCAACAGCGCCACTATCCGCGCCGGTGAACTTGCTACGCAAATCGCCACCCGCTGATCCGGCGCGACACCCAGCGCAATAAGTTGGTGAGCCAATCGGTTAGCATCAGCATTCAATTCCACATAACTAAGGGATTGGTTTTCATGTATCAGCGCCGTGGCATCCGGGGTCTTCTCCACTTGCTGTTCAAACAGTTGATGAATGCACAACCGCTCAGGGTACGCCGTTTCAGTGGTGTTCCAGGTTTTTAACAATAATGTGCGTTCAGTTGTCGGCAGAATTTCTAACTGCTGTACCGGCATATCGGACGCCTGCTCAAGCGCCTGCACCAGACTTGTCAACGTCTGTTGCATATAGTCACATATCCGTTCTGGATCGAATGGTTGCACCACTTGAGCCGTCAGCCCTAGATCAGAGCCACCATCCTCTACCGACAACACAAATGGATAGTTGGTCCGCTCCTGTGCGCCAAGGAATTCGATGCCACTCACAATTTCATCTGGTGTGACCGGCTGGGTATTATGTCGGTAGTTCAACAGCGCATTAAAAAGTGGCGTTCCACTGTCTACGCCACTGCAACGTTGCGCCAGCGCCAGTGAAGCGTGCTCATGTTCCAACAATCCCGCCAGTCGGCTATGTGCGGCGCGTACACTGTCCCGCACCGGGGTATTATCGATATCCAATCGCAACGGCAAGGTGTTAATAAATAGCCCCATGCCACTATCAGATCCTTCTCTCGCTTGCATACGTCCAAACAGCACCGTACCGAACACCACTTGCGTTTGCCCACTGGTACGCGATAGCACCTGTGCCCAAGCCAGATGACATAGCGCCGCTACACTGACGCCTAACCGCCGCGCCTGACCACGTAAGCGCTTGTTCAGTCCTGCTGTCAGCATCCGGTGAGATTCCGTCACTTGTGAACCATCATGATGTGCTTCCGCCAACCCAAATGGCAGTGTCGGCTCATCCACCTCAGCCAGCATGTCGGTAAAGAAACGGGTATGCTCTGTCTGGCTGACACCCAAACGAGCCTGCGCCACTAGATTGCGGAATGGGACCGGCGTAGGCAAGCTGTCTATTCGCCCGGTGTCTATTCGCCCAGAGAGAAAAGCTTGCACTTCGCTGTTCATCACCTCCAACGTGGTATGGTCGCCAATGAGGTGATGCAGCAATTGCAACACAATCCAACGACCATCGCTCTCCGGCGCCACAACAAAACGTAATAACGGCGCCTGATTCAGGTCAATTCGATGCCGGCGCGGGTCAAAACGTTGAGCCAGTTGGTTACTGATCGGCCCATCAGCCGGGTCGAGCGTCAATTCCGTTACGGACAAAGGCGCCTGACGGCAAATTACCTGAGCCGGCACAGACAACCCTTCCCAGATAAAGGCGGTACGCAAGATATCATGGCGGTCAACCACCTGTTGAACCGCAGCCAGATAGCGGTCAAGTAAGGGTCGATCAGCAAAAGCCTGTTGAGTAATCAGTAGATAGGGATCACCCTCATTTGCCAATAGATGGTGGAATAAAATGCCATCCTGTAACGGTGACAGCGCATAGATATCCTGAATATTGGCAATTCCACCCGGTACTTGCTCAACAATACGATCAATTTCAGCTTGAGTCAGATCAATCAGCGGCAACATGGCTGGCGTCAGCACAGTCGTATCCGCGGTAATACCGTTATCAGGCACGCTAATTTCACGATGCGGCACCAAAGATTGGGCCAATACACTTAATGTCGGATGCTGGAATAGTGTTTGCACCGACAGGCCCAATCCTATACGCCGTAAACGCTCAATCATCCTGACTGCCAACAGCGAGTGACCGCCCAAGGCAAAGAAACTGTCATGTCGGCCAACCTGTTCAACATTCAGCAATTCGCGCCAGATAGTGGCTAATGCTATCTCCATTTCCCCTTGTGGCGCTTGGTAAGCTTGGCGAGCAAAGGCGTTCTCCCCCGGTGCTGGCAGCGACCGGCGATCCAGCTTACCGTTAGGGGTCAGCGGAAAGGCATCCAAACGCACAAAAGCCGCCGGTATCATATAGTCAGGCAAAATATCACTCAGGTGCTCACGCAATCTGGCCGCCAGTCCGTCATCCGCTGGCGCCACCACATAAGCCACCAGTCGTTTATCCTGCCCGTCACCCAACACCAATACCAGCGCTTCACTTACCTCAGAGTGTTCAATCAATCGTTCCTCAATTTCTCCCGGCTCAATGCGGAAACCACGGATTTTAACCTGTTGGTCATTACGACCAACAAATACCAGATTGCCGTCCGGCAAGTAGCGGGCCAAATCCCCGGTACGGTACATTCGGGCATCCGCTTCATCTCTAAACGGATCATGCAGGAAACGTTCAGCCGTCAATTCAGGGCGATTGAGATAGCCACGCGCTACCCCAACGCCACCAATATACAATTCCCCCACGGTGCCCAATGGGACTGGCTGGCCGTGTTCATCCAGCAGATAAAGGCGTTTGTTGGCGGTCGGGCTGCCGATGGGGATTAATCCCCCGGTATAATTTGACGGGCAATTCCAGGTGGTCGCACACACGGTAATTTCCGTCGGCCCATAAGCGTTAAACAAATCGGCCCGGCTGCACAGTGCCTGAAATAACGCAGTACTCGGTGCTTCTCCTGCAAATATTAATGTTGGCTTGATCGCTATCGCCGGTAAATCGGCTCCATCATGAAACATAGCCGGCGTCAAACAGGCATGGGTCACTGCCTGTTCTTCCAGGTAACGCCAAAGGCGCTGTGGATCTCGCCGCACGGTTTCTGTAGGAATAACCAGCATGGCCCCACAGCTCAGCGCCATCATGATTTCCCAGACACTGGCATCGAACCCAAATGAAGCAAACTGCAACATTCGGCTGGTGGCACAAACATCAAACTGAGTAATTTGTGTCAGCGTCAAATTAACCACGCTACGATGTTCAATCATCACACCTTTTGGTCTGCCCGTTGAGCCGGAAGTGTAAATCACATAGGCCAGATGCTGTGGGGTCAGTCCAAATACTTGCGGATTATGGTCTGGCTGCTCCAGCAAGGTATTCGGATCGAGCACAATCAACGTCGCCAAAACGTCCTCACCTAGCGCGGCCTGCCCAACATTATCCGCCAGTAAAATAACCGGTGTCGCATCAGTGAGCATATAAGCCAGACGTTCACCGGGATAGGCTGGATCTAACGGCACATAGGCCCCGCCCGCTTTCATCACCGCCAACAACCCGATGACCCTCGCGAGTGAGCGTGTCACACAAATCGCTACCCGCTGATCCGGCGTTACGCCTAAGGCGATAAGCTGGTGGGCTAGCCGGTTGGCGCGGGCATTCAGTTCTGCATAGCTAAGCGTCTGATTTTCATACACCACCGCTATGGCATCCGGGGTCTTCTCTGCCTGTTGTTCAAACAACTGATGAACACACACCTGAGTAGGGTATGGTTCTTCGGTCGTATTCCAATTCTCCAGCAATAACTGCCGTTCAGCGGATGACAAAATATCGATAGCCGTGACAGGTTGCTGAGATTGGTTCACCATTGCCCGCAATATGGCCTGCAAATAACCAACCTGTCTTTCGATGGTTTCATGGTCGAACAGGGCCGAAGAGTAGTTCAGTTCTCCAACAATTTCGCCTGCCTTTTCCGTTAATTCCAGTTGCAGATCGAATTTCGCTATATCGTATCCTAGCTCGAATGACGTTACCGCCAATTCCGGTAATTGCCATTCCTCTGTTTCATTCTCCTGCCAGGCAAACATTACCTGGAACAGTGGCGTATGCTCCGGTCTGCGTGGCGGTTGAACAATTTCTACCACCTGCTCGAAAGGCAGGTCCTGATGATCCTGCGCTTCTAGTGTCGTCTGCCGTACACGCCGCAGTAGAGTGACCACATCCGGCATATCGGATAAATCGATACGCAACGCCAATGTGTTAACAAAGAAACCAATCAGCGGTTCAATTTCCCGCCGATTACGGTTAGCGCTCGGTATACCAATAACGACATCATCCTGCCCGGACAAACGCGACAGCAACACAGCCCAAGCGGTCAACACTGTCATAAACAGTGTGGTACCGTGCTGTTGTCCCAGATGTTTTAGCGCCTGTACCAACGTGGCATCAATGTGCACCGCGACCCGACCTCCGGTAAATGATTGCTGGGAGGGTCGAGGTTTGTCTATCGGCAACTCAAGCAATACCGGTGCATCTGCCAACGTCCGACGCCAGTAATCACGCTGTGCCTGTACTCCTTCACCAGAAAATACCTGCCGCTGCCAGGCCGCATAATCAGGATATTGAATGGTCAATCGCGGCAACGGATCAGGCTGTTGATTTAGACAAGCAGCGTAAAGTGCAGCCAGTTCTGATTCAAGTATCTTTAAAGACCAAGCATCGGAGATAATATGATGCTGAGTCAGTAAGAATATATGCTCTTCATCGGCCAGTTGGATCAGTGCGCAACGAATTAGGGGGCCACGAGCAAGATAAAACGGCGTTTCAGCTTCCTGTACACACAAGCGCTTAAATTGTTCGTTCACGTTAGATGCTTTACGCAAATCGTATTTTTTCACCGGTAGACCAAATTCCGCTGGTAACAGTTCAACCTGAGGCTGACCATCAACGGTGATAAAAACAGAACGGAGCGCCTCGTGGCGAGCAAACAGTCGATTCAGGGCCTGCTGCCAAGCAGAAAGATTTAGCCGTCCACGTAAACGCAGGGCTGTCGGAATATGGTAGGTATCACTAACCCCCTCAAATTGCGCCAGAAACCACATACGCTGCTGACCAAACGATAACGGCAAAACACTATCACGGGATATTGGCCTAATTTCAGGCAATTTATCACTGCCCGTATTACGTTGTGCGCAAATCTTCCCGGTAAATGTCGCCAATGACGGAGACATAAACAACGCGGCCAACGGCAGGTCAACACTGAAAGCGGCTATCCGGTTCATCATCCGCACTGCCAACAGGGAATGTCCGCCCAAGGCAAAGAAATTATCGTGTCGGCCTATCTGCTCAACGCCCAATAATTCGCACCAGATAGCCGCTACTGCGATTTCCATTTCCCCTTGTGGCGCGACATAAATCTGGCGGGCGAAGGCATCTTCTCCCGGTGCCGGTAATGCCTGATGATCCAATTTACCGTTTGGCGTCAGCGGGAAGGCCGCCAAACGCACAAAGGCCGCCGGCACCATATAATCAGGCAATATAGCGCTCAAATGAGTGTGCAAACTGGCCGCCAGTCCACTATCCGCATCGGCTACAACATAGGCAACTAAACGTTTATCCTGCCCATCTCCCAAGGCCACGACCCGCGCTTCACGCACCATAGGGTGTTCTGCCAACCGAGCTTCAATTTCTCCCGGCTCAATGCGGAAACCACGGATTTTAATCTGCTGGTCGTTACGGCCAACAAACACCAGATTGCCGTCCGGTAAGTAGCGCACCAAATCCCCGGTCCGGTACATCCTGGCATCGGCAGCATCACTAAATGGATCAGCTAGAAAACGTTCGTCAGTCAGATCTGGCTGATTGAAATAGCCACGAGCGACACCATCCCCACCAATATAGAGTTCCCCCACTGCGCCCAATGGAACTGGCTGGCCGCGGTTATCCAGTAGATAAATACGTGTATTCGCTGTCGGGCGCCCAATGGGAACCAACACATCAGTATAGTGTGATGGACAACGCCAACTGGTGGCACAGACGGTAATTTCTGTCGGGCCATAGGCATTAAATAGGATTGCTTGATGACTTAACGCCCGTAGTAGCACGGGACTGGGCGCTTCACCGCCCAATATTAATGTCGGTTTTATTGCTATCGTTGGCAAATCGGACCCTTCTCGTAACAAAGCCGGGGTCAAGCAGGCGTGCGTCACCGATTGTTCTTCCAGGTAATGCCAGAGGCGACTCGGATCTTGACGAACAGTTTCGGCCGGAATAACCAGACAGGCTCCACTGCCTAATGCCATCATGGTTTCCCAGACACCGGCATCAAAGCCAAATGAAGCAAACTGTAACATCCGGCTAACAGGGCGAATGTCGAATTGGGTGATTTTATCCCGGATAAGATTGACTAGCCCACGATGCTCAATCATTACCCCTTTGGGTATCCCGGTCGATCCAGAAGTGTAAATCACGTAGGCCAGATGGCGAGAAGTTAAGGCAGAAACCTGCGGATTGTTGTCCGGCTGGTCAGGTAAGATATTCGGGTCTAGTACCGTCAGTCCCGCAAGCGTTTGCTCACCCAATGCAGCCCGCCCGGTACTATCCGCCAGCACTATTGTCCTCACCTCCATTACCTTCAACCCCCTAGCCGGGGCTACATCGGTCAGGATATGTGACAGTCGTTCTCCCGGATAAGCCGGGTCCAACGGCACATAGGCTCCGCCCGCTTTCAGCACCGCCAGCACCGCTATTACCCGCGCCAGTGAACTTGCCATGCAAATCGCCACTGGTTGATCTGGCACGACGCCCAAGGCAATCAGTTGATGAGCAAGCCGGTTAGCGCTGATATTCAATTGTCCATAGCTGAGCGTTTGATTTTCATACACCAGCGCCGTGGCTTCCGGTTTTTTTTCCACCTGATGTTCAATCAACTGATGAATACAGAGTTGCTCAGGATACGGTGTTTCAGTCGCGTTCCAGTTTTCCAGCAATAACGTGCGTTCCGATGCAGGCAAAACGTTTAGCGCCCGTACCGGCGTTTCCGGCGCCTGTTCAAGGGCATCCGCCAGACTTTCCAGCGCCTGTTGCATGTAACCGCATACTCGTTCTGAATCAAACGGTTGTACTACCTGAGCAGTCAGCCCCAGTGTATCGCCACCATCCTCCACCGACAGCACAAACGGGTAGTTGGTCCGCTCCTGTTCGCCGAGAAATTCAATACCCGGCACCATCTCATGCGGGACCATCGGTTGCTCATTATGCCGGTAATTCAACAGGGCACTAAAAAGCGGTGTGCCGCCCTGTACCCCACTGCAACGTTGAGCCAACGCCAATGAAGCATGCTCATAATCCAGTAATCCGGCTAACCGGGTATGCGCTACCCTGACGCTATTGTGTACCGGGGTATCATCGATATCCAGCCGCAATGGTAATGTATTGATAAACAGCCCCATACCGCTGTCGGCCCCTTCCCCGGCGGCCATACGCCCAAATAGCACGGTGCCGAACACCACTTTCTCTTGTCCGCTGGTACGCGACAGCACCTGTGCCCAAGCCAGATGGCACAGGGTTGCCAGACTGACACCTATACGTCTCGCCTGAGCACGTAAACGATCATTCAGCATGGGAGACAACATCCGGTGCGCTTGTGTGACCTGAGAACCATCACGATGTACCTCGGTCAGCCCAAACGGTAACGTCGGTTCATCCACTTCTGCCAACATGTCGGTAAAGAATCGGTGATGTTCTGTCTGGTCAACCCCTTGCCGAGCCTGAGCCACCAGATTACGGAACGGTACCGGTGTCGGCAGGTTATCGCCCTGTCCCTCAAGATAGGCCCGAACTTCGAGGTTCATGACTTCCAGCGTGGTATGGTCGCCAATCAGGTGATGTTGTAATTGCAGTACGTACCAGCGGCCATCTTCTTCCTGTGCTATCACAAAGCGTAACAACGGTGCCTGACTTAAATCGAAACGGTATTGCCGCGGATCAAAACGTTGCGCCAGTTGATCACCAACCGGTCCGTCAGCCGGGTTCAGCGTCAGTTCAGTGACTGACAATGGGGCCTGACGCCAAACCACCTGCGCCGGAACGGATAATCCTTGCCAGATAAAAGCGGTACGCAAAATATCATGACGGTCAACCACCTGTTGTACCGCAAATAAATAGCGGTCTAGCAAACCACGGTCAGCAAAGATCATTGGATAGGCCAGCAAGTAAGGATCACCTTCTTTCGCCAGTAGATGGTGAAACAAGATACCGTCCTGCAACGGTGACAGCGCATAAATATCCTGAATATTGACCACTCCACCCGGTACCTGCCCGACGATGTAATCAATATCAGGCTGAGTCAAATCAATTAACGGCAACATCGCTGGCGTCAATTCAATGGTCGCCGGGGTAATGACATTCGGCGGCACTGTCACAATCTGATGCTGCCCCAATGTTTGGGCCAACTCTGCCAGTATTGGCAATTGAAACAGGTCGCGGGCAGCCAATGTCAGCCCTAAATGGCGTAGCTGTTCAATCATGCGCACGCCGAGCAGTGAATGGCCGCCCAAGGCAAAGAAGCTGTCATGCCGACTTATCTGCTCAATACCCAGTAACTCACGCCAGATAGTCGCCAATGCAATTTCCCGCTCCCCTTGCGGTGCGGCGTAAACCTGACGAGCAAAGGCGTCTTCCCCCGGTGCCGGTAATGCCCGACGATCCAGTTTGCCATTAGGAGTTAACGGGAATTCATCCAACCGCACAAAGGCCACCGGCACCATATAATCAGGCAACCGCGCACTTAGGTGTTCACGCAAGTGGGTAGGCAATTCGTTATCCGACTCTGCCAACACATAAGCAACTAACTGCTTGTCCTGCCCCTCACCTAACGCTAATACCACCGCTTCACGTACTGCGGAATACTCCACCAATCGGGCTTCAATTTCTCCCGGTTCAATCCGAAACCCGCGGATTTTCACTTGCTGATCGTTGCGGCCCAAAAATTCCAGATTGCCATCCGGCAGGTAGCGAGCTAAATCGCCGGTCCGGTACATTCGCGCATCCGGTGCATCACTAAATGGATCAACCAAAAAGCGTTCAGTGGTCAATTCAGGGCGATTGAGATAACCACAGGCCACCCCGTCGCCACCAACATAAATCTCGCCCATCCTCCCCAATGGCACGGGCTGGCCCTGCTCATCCAGTAAGTAAACCCGCGTATTGGCAATGGGTCGACCAATAGGAATGTTGGTTGTTCCTGGGGATAACGTTTCAATCCGGTATGTGGTGGTAAAGGTGGTGCCCTCGGTCGGCCCATAGGCATTCAATAACTGCTGAGGCGGGTTCTTGCGTAAAACCTGGGAAATCACATGGGAGTCAAGAATATCGCCGCCGATAATCAGATTTTTCAACTGTGGCAACACTGGGGACAATTCCGCCGCTAGCCGGTTAAACAGGCCGACGCTTAACCATAAGAGATTAATTTGATAACGGTCTAATGCCTGTACAAATTCCGGCGGCGTCAACAAAGTGGTGTGGTCGATAACCACCAATGCCCCGCCATTGAGTAAAGGTGCCCACACTTCAAAAGTACTGGCATCGAAAGCCGGGTTAGCCGCGAAAGCAACCCGATCATTGGGTTCAATTTCAACATAACCATTATTAATAACGAGTCGGACCACAGCGCGGTGAGGCACGATCACCCCTTTTGGGGTGCCAGTCGAGCCGGAGGTGTACATGATATACGCTGGCGCAGTACTGGAATAAAGTAAGTCAGGATTGAAACTCTCTTCCGCCTTGTTCGCGCCTGTCTCATCAGAGAGACGAATTAGCGGGACATCCAGATTAGTCGGGATATTCGCTTGTGCGTCGGTGAGCAACAATTTGGCTAAGCAATCGTTTATCAACCCATTTTTTCTCTCGTCCGGCATGCCGGTATCGATAGGAACATAAACCGCCCCCGCCTTGAGAATAGCCAATTGAGCTACCACCAATTCGATAGATCGCTCTAACAGGATTGCCACATGATCATTCTGGCAAATCCCCTGTTTAATCAGTTGATGAGTCAGTCGGTTAGCACAAGCATTCAATTCCGCATAACTCAGGGTCTTATCTCCTGCGATTAACGCCGTCGCGGTCGGGGTTTTCTCCACTTGTCGTTCAAACAATTGATGGATACCTAACTGGTCAGGATAGACGGTTTCAGTGGCATTCCAAGTTTCCAACAACAGTGTACGTTCAGCCTCTGATAACAAATTAAGTTTCTGAGCAGATATGTCGTCACCGACCTTGTCTGACGGTACTTGCACTAATCCAGCGTCAAAGATAATTTCCTTTTTAGCCATGCTATCTTTCATCTACTTACTACCTCAACGAATCTGTTAGTTATTTGAAAACTGTCATTCTCAACAGTCATCACAAATGTTTTGCCCTTATTTCTTCCCTCCAAGAAATAAAAACGGGCACACACCAAGCATCAATTAAAATCCTCAGACAGCACATTCTCTTGGACGCCGGCGGTAATAGCCCGGTTAATAGCCGTATAATTAGCAATTCTTCGACAATTATTTTCCTGATAACGGAATAAACGATTCACCAAGTGAACCGGCAAAAGATATTCCATTTTTGTTCCTGTTTTTTAATAAGCGCCTTTGATTTTGTGCAATTTTTTATTGGCCTACACTGAATTTCACAACTAAATGAAAATGGATTTATTGAATATATTCACTGGCATGAATGCTAAATCCCTGCTGTATTTTGTCCATTTTGAATTAATATCCAATGTAAATTATTTCACAAATAATTAAGTAATTAGCAAGACAAACTAAACCTCCTGTTCCCCAATTAACACCGAATTTACTTTGATAATTCTTTGAAAAATGGACCTATCCGCATTCCAATAGGAAACAGATTTCACCATAAAAAGACATTATTTATCATTTGGTTACATTGATTAATGTATATTTATACACATAAAAACTATCAACTAGTCTGATTACATATTATTTTATAATAATCATATTATACAACTAATGTAAACGTTAATTACATTTAACACCGACATGAAACAATTTCAAACCAAAACTAACTTCCACATATATTGTTTTGTCATAATGAAATAATACGAACAATGTATACATTAATTACACCCAATATCATCAATAAATAATTTTAAATTAAAAATAGATTATTTGTTTATTGTTCCAAAATAAAAAAATCACACCATTAATTACTTATTCAAATGTATTTGACTTATTATATATACCCTATGGATTTCAAGATGCATCGCGACGGCAAGGGAGTGAATCCCCGGGAGCATAGGTAACTATGTGACCGGGGTGAGCGAGTACAGCCAACAAAGAGGCAACTTGAAAGATGACGGGTATAATAGAAAAATAGTAAATTAGGAACTCCAACCACTAGTTAAATCAGCTCAGACTGATATGGTTTCCCCAAAAATCAGGTTATTCGTAAAACTAATATTGCCATTAATGCCAAATTTATTTCCAAAAATATTGCCAACATATCCTGATCCCGGATACTGACGATATTTCTCACAATATCTATCGCCAGCTTGAAAGGGTTTGACGTCAACCAGAAGAGAGGAAAGTGCACATTGAACGAATAACCGCATCCAGTCAGATGCGGTTGTGTTTTTGTGTTATGAAAGGATGAAATCAGCCTCTGTCAGCGGCTCTCCAACGATCTTCACCCCAAAACCATCTTGAGATAATTCTCCCCCCATATTAATAACGAAATCATTTACCTTGTTAACGCTATCATAGCTGATCACGGCTTCCCCAATAGCGCCAGTGAATTCCTCGACAAACTTAATAGTGCCTTTTCCTACTTCATCCAGATCGAACAATGACACATCAATCTTGTCCTCACCGGAAACAAAGTCATGAATCCAATCACGCTCAAGGAAAGGTGACTCCTTGGCGTTCAAGTAGACAAATGTATCTTTGCCTTCCCCACCCCAAAGATGATCTGCTCCCAGCCCACCGTAGATGATGTCATCACCTGCACCACCCTTCAGAGTATTATTGGCATCATTCCCTATCAGAATGTCATTACCACTGCCACCCATCGCATTTTCAATCGTGACACCACGGGCGACAGAGATGTTTCCTTTCAGACCACCCACATCCGAGAAAGAGGCTTCATTCAAGTTAATACGTTGATCTTGAGTAAAACCAGAGAAATCAAAGGTATCATTACCACCCGCATCCCAGGCAGTGAACACGAGTTTGCTATTGGCATCTTTTGCCGTAAAGAAATCGCGATCTGTGTTGGAATTAAAACCATATACCGTGTCATCGGTACGGGTAGTATTATTCACGCCATACACCGACTGAATGGCAGAAATATCGTTAAGTAATGGCGTGGCGGAATAAATACCTTTAAAATCTTGCCCGGTATTTTTTTCACTGAAATAACCCATGACGGTATAAGCACTACTATCTTCAAAATAGGTAGCGCTTTTCTTGTAAGTCGGAATTATCTTATCAGATGCATCATAATCAGCCGGATGATCCAACCCCAGTGTATGGCCGATCTCATGAGTAAATGTATGGCGACCATAACCATTCACTCCAATATCATTTTTTAAGAAAGTACGGCTTTCCGCGTTATACCAAGTTCCTACTTGTTTAAAACCTGAATTCGGCATCTCAGCAAACGCATAATCATCTGTTAAACTAAAATCAAAGAAACCAAAAGTGATATTCGCTTCCTTGATATCATAGGTTTCGGTGAATTTAATATTCGCGACATCAGCCCAAGATTGAATTGACAGCTTTGCAGCAGCTTTCTGTTCTTCATTAAATGCTGAAAATCCAGAAATAATCCACGGCATATCATCTGGTTCACTCTCCAGGAAGTTATACGTTAATTGGAAAGTTTCAGATTTGTCATCACTCTGATGCCCCCAACGGTAATCACTGCGGATTAATTCTTTCGCCGCATCTTTACTGGGCTCATGCCTAACGACAATATTAGGATCTTTACCTGGAATATAAGCCTGTAGCCAGGTCAATACCTCGTTTACCTTTGCTGAACCACTAACTTCTTCCAAATATGAAACTTTCCTCTTTACAGACATATATTTCTCCATAAGTTCAAAGCTTAGATATATACCCGTTATCCTTCAAGTTGCCTCTTTGTTGGCTGCACTCGCTCACCCCGGTCACATAATTACCTATGCTCCCTAGGATTCGCTCCCTTGCCGTCGCGATGCATCTTGAAATCCATAGGGTATAAAACCTTTCTATTTAATTAAACACCTGTCAATAAAACCTATACACAATGGGCTATCCCGGCCACGCAATTAAAAATCCCTACCCATAAAAGTAACACTAAAGCTAATTACGTAAAAAATAATTAACATATTTTTTTAATATAAACGTGATAAAAATAGCATAAAACAAATAAACAATTGTTTTATATAACATAGCTATTTAAGACAGAAAATATTGCTAATTTTTAACAATATTTTCTTTTAAAATTATTATCTATTTAACTATTTATGTGGTGAATTTCAAAAATTTTATAAAATCATTTATTAATAATTTTATTAAGTAACTATTGGAACAAGTCGAAAACAAAGAAAACAAAGAAAACAAAGAAAACAAAGAAAACAAAGAAAACAAAGAAAACAAAGAAAACAAGTATTATCAGATAATACTTTATCTATTATGTAAAGTTTTTCCCTGAGAGAATTAAATTATATTTATTGTAAAAAATGGAAATGTCAATTGAGAATAATTTGATTTATTTAAAAGACAAGAAGTTAATATATGATGGAGGCACTGAGTTATTTACAGGTTATCAGGATTTGAGTTTATTTGTTTCGTTATTATCTTTGGTATTGAATTTTACTATCATTTTCTTTATAAAAAATATCTCTATTTCATATTATTCTTTTGATTTTTAGTTTATTATTTGCAATTACCGATTTAATATTGTCTTATTATATATAAAAAATAAAACTAGATTGTAATTATATCTTTATGATTTTTAGTTTATTTTATCCATTCGAGTTAAAAGAAAAATTTATAAAGTAATTATTAAAATTATTTTTTGCAAAAAAATATTTAATAAGAGTAATTAAATCACGCGATCATCAAGGTCTGAGCCCTGTATTTTACTGGACTCAGACTCTCTAATTTTTACTTGAATCAGTAATGGTTGTGGTAATATCTAGATATAAACAATAAACTCAGTTGTTAGCTAAAATTACTATTTATACCCTATGGATTTCAAGATGCATCGCGACGGCAAGGGAACGAATCCCCGGGAGCATAGATAACGATGTGACCGGGGTGAGTGAGTGCAGCCAACAAAGAGGCAACTTGAAAGATGACGGGTATATTATCACTCGCTAAATAGTCACTTATTCATAACCGGAATGCTTCCACGTAACCAACTGCCTAATTTACGCTGGTAAAATGGCTGCGTATGCTGAATCAAATAATGGCTGATGCCACGCTCTTTTTCATCAACCAAACAGAAGTCAATCGGCTCTTCTTCCGATGTGTATTCACAAGCAATAGTGCCCGCTTCATGGATCAGTTGTTCAATTTCGTCTGCGGTGCCATTTATTTCCAGTCCAATTAATAAATTGGGGTTTTCATCCACATTTTTATCATGAGTTTGTATGATAAAAGCACGGCGAACAGGTTTACGTTGGCTAAATAAACTGACCAAAGCTTCAATGAGCTGCGAAGGATATTCTTCCGGTTGGCTAAGTGTTATTTTACTACCACTTGGAACATCAATCTCAACCGAAACTAATTCACTTAATGAACCCATAAAAATCTCCAATCAGTTTTTTAGATAAAATAAATTTATTTCGCCTTCGCCAACAGCAAATTAGCAATCGAACGAACCCCATAACCCGTTGCACCAGCGGACCAATGTTCTACCGCAGATTTACGATAAGTTGCCGAGCAATCAATGTGAATCCAACCTTTTTGGTATTCTTCCACAAAATGAGACAGGAAAGCCGCCGCAGTACTGGCACCCGCAGTATGCGATGACCCAGCAACGTTGTTCAAGTCAGCAAAATTCGATGGCAGTTGGCTACGATGGAATTCAGCCAATGGTAAACGCCAGAATAGTTCATTCTCAGATGCAGCCGCCGTCAACAGATCAGCCGCCAGTTTGTCATCAAAGCTGAGTACAGAGTGGTAGTCATTACCCACAGCCGTTTTCGCCGCTCCGGTCAAGGTTGCCGCATCAATGATTAACTTCGCTTTTTCTCTGCTGGCATCAATTAAACCATCAGCCAACACCAGACGACCTTCTGCATCGGTATTCATCACTTCAACAGATTTGCCATTGCGGTAACGAATAATATCACCCAGTTTAAAGGCGTTACCACTGACCATGTTATCCGCTATGCAGAGGAACAGTTTAACCCGTTGTTTCAAGCCACGACTGATTGCCAGTGCCAATGCACCTGTCAGAGTGGCTGCTCCCCCCATATCCGATTTCATGGAATCCATAAAGGAAGATTGTTTCAGGCTGTAGCCGCCAGTATCAAATGTGACGCCTTTACCTACCAGGCAGGCAAATACCGGCGCTTGTGGGTTGTCAGTTGGGTTGTAATCCAACGCCAATAAGATCGGATCACGAGAAGAACCACGGCCAACGGTGTGAATACCCATATAACCCTGTTCACGTAAATCTTCGCCTTTAATGATGCGATAACTGACTGACTCACCAGCCATACCACACATCAGATCAATCGCACGCTTCGCCAATTGTTCCGGCCCAAGCTCTTCCGCTGACATATTGATGGTGTCACGCACCCAATCAATAATTTTAATTCTGCTTTCCAGCTCCTGTTTTTCAGCCGCGGGCAATTGAGGCCATTCGATAGAGCGATTACCTTTTGGCGCACGGAACCCTTGCCAGAAAGCCCAACTTTTCTCCAAGTCCCAACCTTCGCCAACCAGAGCCACATGACGAATTCCCTGCCCGTCAATTTTACGCCCGGCACATTGAACCGCCCCTAATTTACCTTTACCAACCAGGTGAATCATCACCCCTTGCTCACTGGAACTAATCAGCGCTTTTTCACCCCAGCAAGCTGCTGCTGGTTCATAAGACAGTGTTATTGGCATGATTTGTTTGGTCATTCTTTTCTCACCTCTTATTATTACCGCTTAATGGCAGTAAGGAGCTTATTCAAGCTTCTATACCCGTTATCTTTCAAGTTGCCTCTTTGTTGGCTGCACTCACTCACCCCGGTCACATAGTTACCTATGCTCCCGGGGATTCGCTCCCTTGCCGTCGCGATCCATCTTGAAATCCATTGGGTATTACCTACATAATTCTTCGCCTGCCCGATATTCATCCTACAAAAAAACCGGCCAAAGCCAGTTTTTCAGAAGTTCAGCCTAACTTAAAACGATGACAGATAAATAACAAATTAATGCTATTTGTTATTCAAATTCATCCAACCAAACGAGCAGAATCGCTTCTAAAATCTTTTCATTGGATTTCTCAGGCACATCATCAAAATCGTCCAGCTCGCAAACCCACTGGTGCATATCAGTAAAGCGAACCGTTTTTGGATCTACCTCAGGAAATTTGTCATATAGCGCTTCACCGATTTCACGGCTATTGGACCATTTCAGGCTCATTTATTTTTCTCCTGCCAATCAGTGCTCACGGGCATGGTTAATGGTGTATTTGGGAATTTCTACCACTAAATCTTCATCAGAGACTCTAGCTTGACAACTCAGACGACTTTCCGGCTCTAGCCCCCAAGCTTTATCCAGCATGTCATCTTCCAGTTCAGAGCTCTCTTCCAGTGAATCGAAACCTTCACGAACAATGCAATGGCAAGTTGTGCAAGCACAGGATTTTTCACAAGCATGCTCAATTTCAATTCCATTGCGCAATGCAACATTCAGAATGGATTCCCCCTCTTTGGCTTCCAGAACTGCGCCATCAGGGCAAAGATCGTTATGAGGTAAAAATACAATTTTCGGCATAATTAAATCTCGTCCACAGAATGGCCCGCCAACGCCCGACGAATAGATGAATCCATCCGGCGTGCAGCGAATTCCTGCGTTTGCTTATCCAGTTGTTTAATTGCGTTTTCAATAATTTCAGGATCATTGCCCTGAACGCTTTTTATAAGTGTTTCTACGGCCGCATCAATTGCCGCCTGTTCTTGTTCATTCAGTAGATCAGCATCTTTTTCTAACGCACTGGTGACACTTTCCAGTACCCGTGCCGCTTCCACTTTTTGTTCTGCCAGTTGGCGCGCACTGATATCTTCCTGAGCATTTGCCATAGAATCTTTTATCATACGAGCAATTTCTTCATCAGATAAGCCATAGGAAGGCTTCACCTGAATAGAAGCTTCGACGCCAGTGGATTTCTCCAACGCACTGACATTCAGCAAGCCATCAGCATCGACCTGGAAAGTGACCCGGATATGGGCCCCACCAGCCGGTAATGGCGGAATACCACGTAGGGTAAAACGGGCCAGTGAACGGCAATCACTTACCAATTCTCTTTCCCCTTGCACTACATGAATACTCATTGCACTCTGGCCGTCTTTGAAGGTGGTGAATTCCTGCGCTTTAGCAACCGGAATGGTCGTGTTACGTGGGATAACTTTTTCAACCAAGCTCCCCATCGTTTCCAACCCAAGTGAAAGAGGAATCACATCCAACAACAACATGTCGCTATCTGGCTTGTTACCCACCAGAATATCCGCCTGAATCGAAGCCCCCACAGCCACCACTTTATCTGGATCAATGGAAGTCAGCGGTTCGCGGCCAAAAAATTCGCTAACTCTATGACGAACCAGCGGTACACGGGTTGAACCACCCACCATAACCACCTGTAAAACTTCATCCGCAGAGACTTCTGCATCTTTCAATGCCCGGCGGCTTGCCAGTAAAGTCCGTTTTATCAATGGGGTTATCAGGGCTTCAAATTCGCAACGGGTGATTTTACCCTGCCAACCGGCAATGTTTATCTCTGCAATATCAGCATCACTCAAGGCGATTTTTACCTGAGTAGCCATATCCAGTAGCTGACGTTGCAGACTATGGTCATCTCGATTATCAATCCCTGCCTGTTCACGTATCCAGTCAGCCAGTATCAAATCGAAATCATCACCACCCAGTGCGGTGTCACCACCGGTTGCCAGTACTTCAAAGACACCACGGCTTAACCGAAGAATAGAAATGTCAAATGTTCCGCCGCCTAAATCATAAACCGCAATCACACCTTCTTGACCAGAATCCAGTCCATAAGCAATCGCAGCCGCAGTCGGTTCATTAAGCAAACGCAGAACGTGCAATCCGGCTAAACGCGCCGCATCTTTTGTTCCCTGACGCTGTGCATCATCAAAGTAGGCAGGAACCGTGATCACAACACCGTCAAGCTTACCATCCAGTGTTTCTTCTGCACGCTGCGCCAACGATTTAAGAATTTCAGAAGAAACCTGAATAGGATCGACCAAACCCGTTGCGGTGTTGATTAACGGCAACCCGTTTTCACTCGCTTGAAATTGATAAGGAAGATTTGGATAACGTTGCTGAATGTCAGCCAGAGAGCGTCCCATCATACGTTTTACTGAGCTGATGGTATTCGCAGGATCACACGCAGCCTGTTGACGGGCCTGCCAACCAATTTCAAGGCCCTTTTCATGGTAGCGAACAACCGAAGGAAGCAGGTCACGATCTTCACTATCCGTCAATGTTTTCGCTTGCCCACCGCGAACAGTGGCAACTAATGAATGTGTCGTGCCTAAATCAATACCAACAGCTAAACGACGTTGATGTGGTGCAGCGGATAAACCCGGCTCGCTAATTTGTAATAAAGCCATATACGCTTTCCTTAAAAGTCGTCCAATAAACGTTCTTCTAGTTGCTCAACCTGCTGTTGCAATTTATCCAAAAAACGTAATTTACGCACCGTATCGGCTGCTTGCTCCCACTGCTGTTCATCCAATTGCTGCACCATTAGCTGATTACGGGTTTTAATCATCCCATTCAGGCGAGTAGCAAAATCAGCCAATGCCACTTCTGCATTGGTTTCACTGGCAATACATTCCAATTCTTCCCGCAACATAAGCTGTTCCATCAGGAAAGCATTGTCATTCATGGTGTGCTGTTCATTGGCTAAATCAAAACCATGCAGAGAGAGCATATATTCAGCGCGTTTCAGTGGATGTTTAAGCGTTTGATAACCGTCATTGATAGTCACTGCCTGCTGCAATGCCAGCGTTTTTTCACGCTCTGGCTGACTAGCAAAGCGATCCGGATGAAACTGACGCTGCAATTCTTGATAACAGCTTGCCAGTTGTTCTCGATCAACAGCATAACGAGCCGGCAGCCCAAATAAAGTGAAATAGTCCATAATCTAAACTTACTCTGGATTTGGCCGAAAAACGGAATTAAACGTTAAAACTCTCTCCACAACCACATTCGCTGGAAACATTTGGGTTGTTGAATTTAAAGCCTTCATTAAGGCCCTCTTTAACAAAATCCAGTTCCGTACCGTCGAGATAGACCATGCTCTTGCCATCTATGATAACTTTGACACCCTTATCTTCAAACACGGTGTCATCTTCGTTAATCATATCGGCAAATTCAAGCAGATAGGCCATACCTGAGCAGCCTGATGTTCTGACGCCCAGACGCAAACCAACACCTTTTCCACGGTGACTCAGGAATGACGAAACGCGTTGTGCGGCACTTTCTGTAAGGGAAATTGACATACAACAACCTCACTTATTAAAACCAGCAAAGGCGGATACCGGATGGTATGTAACAGCCCGTATCCACCAAATTTTTTTCTATTTTCTTATTATCAAGGGCAATTATTTGCCCTGGCATTTACTTTTGTAATCCGCAATCGCTGCTTTAATCGCATCTTCTGCCAGAATAGAACAGTGGATTTTCACTGGCGGCAGTTCTAATTCATCTGCAATTTCAGTATTTTTAATCGCTTCTGCCTGCTCCAGGGATTTGCCCTTCATCCATTCAGTGACTAAAGAGCTGGAAGCAATCGCAGAACCGCAACCGTAAGTTTTGAAACGCGCATCTTCAATAATGCCTTCATTATTGACTTTGATTTGCAGTTTCATCACATCACCACACGCAGGGGCACCGACCATGCCGCTGCCAACCATTGGATCTTCACTATCGAAAGAACCGACGTTACGTGGATTTTCATAGTGATCAATTACTTTTTCGCTGTAAGCCATGTTATTACTCCTGAAACCCTCTGATTAATGATGAGACCATTCGATACTATTTAGATCCACACCTTGTCTAAACATTTCCCACAGTGGAGAAAGTTCACGCAGGCGGCCAATAGATTTGTGAATCAATTCAATGGCGTAGTCGATCTCTTCTTCTGTCGTAAAGCGCCCTAAAGAGAAACGGATAGAGCTGTGAGCCAGTTCGTCATTCATCCCCAACGCACGCAATACGTAGGAAGGCTCCAAGCTGGCAGAAGTACATGCAGAACCCGAAGAAACCGCCAGATCTTTTAATGACATCATCAGTGATTCACCTTCAACATAGTTGAAGCTGACATTCAGAATATGCGGTGCACCGTGCTCTAAATCTCCGTTAAGGAAGACCTCTTCGATATCTTTGATACCCTGCCACAGACGCAACCGCAGACCACGCAGACGCTGAGATTCACTCTCCATTTCCTGCTTGGCAATACGGTAAGCTTCACCCATACCCACAATTTGATGAACAGGCAAAGTACCAGAACGCATCCCACGTTCATGACCGCCACCATGTTGTTGTGCTTCAATGCGAATGCGGGGTTTACGGCGAACGTACAGTGCGCCAATCCCCATCGGCCCATAAATCTTATGGGCCGAGAAAGACATCAAATCAACTTTCAGTTTGGTTAAGTCAATTGGCAGTTTGCCTACGCTCTGAGTGGCATCAACATGGAAAATGATTCCGCGGCTGCGACACATTTCACCGATAGCGGTAATATCCTGTACCACGCCAATTTCATTGTTAACATGCATGATAGAAATCAGAATGGTGTCATCACGCACCGCGGCTTCCAGATCGTTTAAATCAATCAACCCGTTGCTCTGAGGTGCCAAATAAGTGACTTCAAATCCTTCACGTTCCAATTGACGGCAAGTATCCAGCACCGCTTTATGTTCGGTTTTGCTGGTAATGATGTGTTTACCCTTTTTCTGGTAAAAATTAGCCGCCCCTTTAATGGCAAGATTGTCAGATTCCGTTGCGCCAGAAGTAAAAACAATTTCTCGCGGATCCGCCCCCACTAAATCAGCTATCTGATTACGGGCAATATCAACCGCTTCTTCAGCCTGCCAGCCAAAACGGTGTGAACGAGAAGCGGGGTTACCAAATATCCCGTCCCTAGTCAGATAGTTCATCATCTTTTCAGCAACACACGGATCAACCGGTGTCGTTGCTGAGTAGTCTAAATAAATTGGTAATTTCATTACTCACATGCTCCCTACTTCTAATACTTCAATTCATCACAAGTTCTGCTTATGGGCGCAGATTGACATTAATTGTTTCTTGTGCTCTGCCGTTAGGTGCACGGCGTTTATCGTTATCCTGGCGATCAGCAACGTCCAATACTTCTTGGTTATTGACTAATTCTTCTAAACTGATACTGCTCAGGAAACCGGTAATACGATCACTTAAATCGCGCCATAAAGTATGAGTCAGACAACGATCGCCGCCCTGACACCCTTCCCTACCCTGACAACGGGTAGCATCTACCGATTCATCAACAGCAAAAATCACTTCGGAAACAACAATTTCACTGGA
Source organism: Photorhabdus kayaii (assembly GCF_025384895.1). Classification (NCBI taxonomy): domain Bacteria; kingdom Pseudomonadati; phylum Pseudomonadota; class Gammaproteobacteria; order Enterobacterales; family Morganellaceae; genus Photorhabdus; species Photorhabdus kayaii. The sequence goes on along the minus strand of NZ_JAJAFZ010000032.1, from coordinate 12,458 downwards.
ATCTTTGCCCAATAAATAACCGCCACCCGGACCACGGACACTTGAAACCAGACCATTTTTGCGCAGGCGAGAAAATAACTGTTCAAGATAGGAGAGGGAAATACCCTGACGTTCAGAAATGTCGGCCAATGGTACCGGGCCTTCTTGTGAGTGCAACGCCACATCAAGCATAGCAGTTACCGCATAACGCCCTTTAGATGTCAATCTCATAAATGAATTACCCCGTGGTGAAATATGAAGAAATTGTGTCATTCCTGAGTGTTTTAGTCAACTATTTAACCTAGTAATTTACTCAACTATTTCTTCGCCCATTTTTCAACGGAAGACAAAATACCACGCAAAATATTCAGTTCCTGCGCTTCAGGCCGGGCACGGGTAAAAAGCCGCCTTAATCTATTCATTATTTGGCCTGGGTGTGCTTTTCGAATGAAACCAGAATCATTTAACACAGATTCGAGATGATGATAAAAGCGTTCCATATCATCAGTTAATGGATATTCCACTTCATCGGTTTTTTGCTCATTTTTATCCTGACGCGCCAAATAGGCCATACGGATTTCATAACTGACAAGTTGAACCGCCATTGCCAGATTTAATGAACCATACTCCGGGTTAGTTGGAATATTCAGATGATAATGGCACTTCTGCAATTCTTCATTGGTCAACCCTACCCGCTCACGGCCAAAAACAATGGCAACCGACGCATGTGCAGCCTCCTGAACACTACGCTCACCACATTCACGAGGCTCGACCACCGGCCATGATAACGTTCTGGAACGGGCGCTGGTACCAATCACCAAGCCGCAACCCGCCAGCGCTTTATCCAAACTATCGACAATCGTCGCATGACCAATAACATCACTAGCACCCGCAGAAAGCGCAATCGCATGAGAGTCTGGCAGAACCAAAGGATTAACCAGATAAAGATTGGTTAATCCCATTGTTTTCATTGCCCGGGCGGTTGACCCCATATTTCCAGTGTGGGAAGTTTCAACCAGGATAATGCGGATATTTTCTAACATGACAACTTCTGAATAGTCTGGATAGTTATAAGAGCCAAATATCTTAACACAGCATTAGTCATTTTTCCGAATTACTGCTATACTATGCGCCGATTAATTACCCGTTCTTTAACATCCTGGTGGAAGATATCCCATGCATCCGATGCTGACTATCGCTATACGCGCAGCGCGTAAAGCCGGCAACTTAATTGCCAAAAATTATGAAACTCCCGATGCGGTTGAAGCTAGCCAAAAAGGCAGTAACGACTTTGTTACCAACGTTGACAAAGCCGCAGAAGCACTCATTATCGACGTTATTCGCAAATCTTATCCTAAACACTCGATGATTACCGAAGAGAGTGGCGAGCTTTTAGGCGAAGAGGCTGATATTCAATGGGTAATCGATCCACTGGATGGCACGACTAACTTTATCAAACGCCTCCCTCACTTCGCCGTCTCTATTGCGGTACGCATTAAAGGCCGTACTGAAGTTGCAGTTGTTTATGACCCAATGCGTAATGAGCTTTTCACCACAACCCGCGGTCAAGGGGCACAGTTGAATGGCTACCGTCTACGTGGTACCAATGCCCGTGATCTGGATGGCACCATTCTGGCAACAGGTTTCCCATTTAAAGCAAAACATCATTCCACTGTTTTTATTAATACCTTAGGTAAATTATTTGTTCGTTGTGCTGACTTCCGTCGTACAGGCTCCGCTGCACTGGATCTGGCTTATGTTGCGGCTGGTCGGGTGGATGGTTACTTTGAAATTGGCCTAAAACCGTGGGATTTTATGGGTGGCGAACTGTTAGTTCGTGAATCTGGCGGTATCGTAACTGATTTCGTTGGCGGTCATAATTATATTCATTCCGGCAACATTGTTGCAGGTAATCCACGCGTTGTTAAAGATATTCTGGCTGAAATGCGTGATGAATTATCAGAAGCATTGAAACGTTAATTCCAGTAAATTCTATACCCTAAAGATTTCAAGATGCATCGCGACGGCAAGGGAGCGAATCCCCGGGAGCATAGCAAACTATGTGACCGGGGTGAGCGAGTGCAGCCAACAAAGAGGCAACTTGAAAGATGACGGGTATAGCAACAAAGACCGTTGTTACTCCACTAACCAGTAAACAGCTTCATAAGGCTGTAGCTGCATATCTTTTGCAGGTAAATGGTTTTCAGGATAGTTCCCCATCAATTTAACCCATGAGCAATCGGATAAAGAAGCGTCCAGCGACCATTCCTGCACTTCAACACTGAGATTAGCAATAACCAACAACGTCTGATTTTCCCAACGACGCACATAGCACCAAAGAGAAGGATGAGATGGTAATAAGTCTTCATAGCTGCCATAAGTCAATACAGGATATTCCTTACGCAGCTTGATTAAACGGGCATAACAATGAAAAACTGAATCATCATCCTGCATAGCGTTTTCAGCATTCACATCCTGGTAATCACTATTCAGCGCTATCCACGGCTCCCCTTGAGTAAACCCTGCATTAGCAGTCGTATCCCACTGCATTGGCGTTCGCCCATTATCACGAGATTTCTTCGCTAAGACCGATAAGATTTGTTGTTTATCATTGCCCTGCTCAATCTTCTCTTGATAAATATTTAAACTTTCTATATCCCGGTACTCTTCAATATGAGAAAAGTGAGGGTTAGTCATTCCCAGCTCTTCCCCTTGATAGATATAAGGGGTTCCCTGCATACCATGCAGTACCATTGCTAACATTTTAGCGGACGGCACCCGCCAAACACCTTCACCGCCAAAGCGTGAAACAATACGGGGTTGATCGTGATTACACCAGAACAGCGCATTCCATGCCCATTCGTACATGCCTTGCTGCCACTTGGCAAAAATTTTCTTCAATTCAATAAAATCGGGTGGCGCTGCAACCCATTTTTCACCATTAGGGTAATCGATTTTTAAGTGATGAAAAGCAAAAACCATCGACAACTCTTCACCATCTAATGAAGAATAGCGATGACAATGTTCCAGTGAAGTAGAAGACATTTCCCCGACGGTCATCACTCCGGCAGGCTGGAATACCTCTCTGTTCATTTCTTGCAGAAATTCATGAATACGCGGGCCATCAGTGTAGAACTGACGCCCATCCCCCTGAGTTGATTCAGGGAAGTCTTGCTGCTTAGAAACCAAGTTAATGACATCCAGACGGAAACCATCAACACCAAGGCCAGCCCAGAATTCGCAGATCTTTTTCAGTTCAGCCCGTACGGGTTCATGTTCCCAGTTTAGATCAGCCTGCTCAACAGCAAACAGGTGCAAATAATACTGCTTGCTTGCTTCATGCCACGCCCAAGCATTACCACCAAATTTCGATAACCAATTATTAGGCGGGGTTCCAGGTATCCCATCCCGCCAAATGTAATATTGCCGATAAGGGCTATCAATATCTTGCGCTTGTTTAAACCAAGGATGTTGAGTCGAGGTATGGTTGAAAACAATATCCACGATGACACGGATATCACGTTGATGTGCCTCATCAACCAAACGCTTAAAATCATCCATTGAGCCGTAAGCCGGATCAATCGCATAATAATCAGCGACATCATAACCGTTATCTACCTGTGGTGAGAGGTAAAAAGGCGTCACCCAAATAGCATCTACGCCCAGTTTCTTCAAATAATCAAGCCGGTAAGTAATGCCATTAAGATCGCCTGTTCCGCTACCCGTAGTATCCTGGAAACTCTTAGGATATATCTGATAGATGACGCCTTGTAACCACCACGGAATGATTTTGTCCATCAAAAACACCTTATTAATATATTTCCTGAATTGAATAACCACATGGTTATACCCGTCATCTTTCAAGTTGCCTCTTTGTTGGCTGCACTCACTCACCCCGGTCACATAGTTCTCTATGCTCCCGGGGATTCGCTCCCTTGCCGTCGCGATCCATCTTGAAATCCATAGGGTATATTTTTATATCTGTTACTTGTGAAGATTTAACAGCATTATTCAACAGCTAACATACCGGTCATATTCTTCTTTCGATAAACAACGGTCGTGAGAATCAACGGAACAATGATGGCGACAAGCATAGCTAATGCGTAAATTAGCCAAAATTGCGGTTTGATCGAAAGAATACCTGGCAGCCCACCCACGCCAATACCGTTTGCCAATACACCACTCAACCCACAAATCAACCCAGCTAAACCGGAACCAATCATGGCACAGAACATAGGAAATCGATATTTAATGTTAATACCGTACATTGCCGGCTCAGTAACGCCCAAATAAGCGGAGATAGCCGCAGGTACGGATAATTCACGTTCATTATGCTTCTTACTGACTAAAATAATACCAACAACCGCCGATCCCTGAGCAATATTGGATAATGCAATAATAGGCCAGATCGGTGTTCCACCTATACTTTGAACCATCTGCATATCTATGGCTAATGTGGTCTGATGTATACCGGTAATCACCAACGGCGCGTAAAGGAATCCAAATAAAGCTGCACCAATAGGAGCAAAACTTCCGGTCATCAACGCCTTAACAACCCAAGCTACTCCATCACCAAGTAACCGACCAAATGGCCCAATAAGACTATGTGCTAAAAAGGTTGCCAATATTAACGAGACTACTGGAACAATCACCAAATAGAGATAACTAGGAACCACCCGTTTTAACTGAATTTCAATCCACCCCAAAGTAATACCCGCCAAAAGTGACGGAATAACCTGCGTCTGATAACCCACTTTTCCAATCGTGAACAGGCCGAAATTCCATATATCAGGGATTTGTTGCCCTAAGTAATAAGAGTTCATTAATTGCGGCGAGACCAGTGTTATTCCCAATACAATGCCTAATATCGGTGTTCCACCCATCATCCTAACCGCCGACCAACAAATACCCACTGGCAGATAGAAAAATATTGCCTCTCCTAGCAGCCATAAAAAATCATATATCGTTTTCCAAATAGGATATATTTGAGCTAAAGTTTTGCCTTCACTAAAAGGAATATCACCAATAATGTTACGGAAACCTAGAATAAGCCCACCGCTAATTAATGCTGGTAAGAGAGGAAAAAATATTTCCGCAAACTTAGAAATGAAGCGCTCTTGCCATTTCATGTTTTTCTTCTCAACCTGCTGTTTATCTTTTTTATTCAATTCAGATTGACCAAGATAACGATTTAAAACCTGATAATAATCACCAACATTCGTACCTATCACTACCTGGAATTGCCCTGCATTGGTAAAACAGCCTTTAACCATCGATAAATTCTTTATCTCATCCGGCTTGGCTTTAACTGGTTCAACTAATATAAACCTCAATCGGGTAATACAATGAGTTACACTGGCTATATTTTCACAACCACCGATTAATGTAATTAGTTTTTCTATATCTTTAGAATTTATTTTGTTTTTCATAATAGCCAGTCATCATAAGTTAGTATCAATTACTAATTAGCATGCTTAGTAAACTAATTTTATCCTAATATCATTTGGTTATGCTTGTCATGGGAACGTTCCCAAAAGTGGGTTGAAGATCACATTGAGACGAAAATATTTCTTATTTTTAAGCCAACTTACTCGGAATGATTACTTGTTGTTTTGGGTATTGACGATTTATTTGAGCAATTAATTGACCAACCGCATATTTACCCGCCTCACCATAACCCAAATCAATAGAAAGCGTGTTAGGGTATAAAAATTTCAATAAAGGTGTATTACCAATGCTACCTATTTGTATATCTTCCCGATTATTTTGCTGCAAATATTTATATGCACCTAATGCCAAACTATCGGTTGCACAGATTAAAGCTGTCGTTTTCTCTCTCAATACCTTATTAACATGCTGAAACCCACTCTGATAGCTTAAATCACATTGAACAGCAAGCGGACGCAAATCTTGCTGTTCACAACAAGTTAGATAAGATTGATGGCGAAGAAAACCTGTCGTGGTATCACTATCATCTACGCCAAGAAAACTAATATCTCTGTGCCCCCGCCGATAGAATTCATTCATCAATAAACGGACAGCTCCAATATCGTCATAACATACAGAAGAAAAACCTGTATATTCACGGGCAAATACCACTATTTTGTCACGCCAAGGGAAGAGGGACTCTTCTGACAATCCAGTAAAACCGAACAAAATAATGCCATCTGCATGACGTAATGCCAACTGACGTAGATGTTCCTGTAAAAGCTGTGGATCAAAATTGCTTTCCATAATAATGGGGTCGTAACCACGCTGGTAAAACAAGGGTAACATGGTACTTATCGATAAATTCTCTGAGAAAGATCCCAGACGCGACACAATTAAGGCAATGATTTTGTCACTCTTTATTCGCATCGCTCTTGCTGATTTAGATGGAACAAAATTATTCTGTTGGATAATCATTTCAACTCTTTCACGTGCTTGTGGGCTTACACTATTCTCATTGTTTAAGACTCGCGAGACAGTTGATTTACTGACATTAGCCAAGCGCGCGATATCTTTTATTGTTAATTTATTCAACATGATATCTCATAAAAATCTTATTGAGGTATTTAGTTTCTTACAAAAATATTGTAAGAAACTAAATGTATATTGTTAATAATTATGAGCTTTAACCTGTGGTCGTAAGAAAATAGCAGGAAAAGCAACCAAAGCCATCATCCAGAAAATGCCACTGTGCAGATAATCATACATAAATCCAGCAATTACCGTCATGACAGCGATACCTCCCCCCATTGCCAACGCAGAATAAGCCGCCTGTAAACGCACAATTTCCCCTTCTCTTCTCGCACCGATAAAACGCATCGCTGCCAAATGGCAGACAGTGAACGTACCACAATGCAAAATTTGAACGATAATTAACACCGGTAATGAGGTGAATGTTCCCATCAATCCCCAGCGAACAACGCCACATATACCAGAAAGCAGCAAAAGATTACGAGCATTCCAACGCCGAAATAATTTATTACTCAAAGTAAAAATAATAACTTCAGCCACTACGCCCAATGACCAGAGATAACCGACTACCGAGGCAGAATAGCCTGCATTTTTCCAGTAAATCGCACTGAAGCTGTAATATCCCGCATGAGCCGCCTGCAATAAAGCGACACATAACAGGAACCGACATACCGGTTTTTCAGACAACAACTGCTTAAATGACACAACATCCACTTTGGCGGATTTGACTTCACCAACAGGCATGATAGAGGGCCTAAGTAATGTCACCAACAACGTAGAGAAGACGCTAAACAATATCGTGATGAGGATGGCACGATGTCCCCAGACAGAGATCAATTCCCCGGTTAATGCTGAGCTGATAATAAAGGCAATTGAACCCCAAACTCGTATCTTGCCGTAATCAAAAGGAAATTGTTTTTGCCATGTTCCCGCCAGCGCATCACTCAATGGCATCATCGGCGAAAAAAATAGATTGAAGCCAACCATGACGAACAGAAGCCACGCCCAATGATTTCCTAATGTAAAGCCAACGATGAAAATAAAGGTTATCAATGCTGATATACGTAGCGCAAAAATAAGTTTTGCGGGATCTTTAACTGTAGGTGCGATTAATAAACTGCCCAAGAAACGGGAAATCAAACCTGCACCCAATAGAACCCCTATCATATCGTGCTCTATACCTTCACCCTGTAGCCAGGTTGCCCAGAAAGGTAAAAATATCCCGTAAGAAAAGAAATATGTGAAGTAATCTAACGCTAGCCAGCGCGTCGATCGAATAACCATTAGTCCTCCCTGGTAAAAAATGCAAAAAACCCGCCCTTACCTAACTTGATTAGCTCAAGAAATTAAGATACTGAGAGTTATCTTGAAGTAGATATTCCCCGGGGGAAAATCCACGCATCACTCCTCAATATCCCACTTAAGCAAACAATGTTAGCCGGAGCAGGTTTTGTAAGACTTATTGAAATTTTAATTTATGCGTAAACCGGATATCTTGCGCAAATAGACAGAACTTTCTGCTTAGTTGTTTCAATAGTCGCTTCATCATTGATGTTGTCCAATACATCACACATCCAGCCAGCCAATTCACGCGCTTCTGCTTGTTTAAAGCCACGGCGGGTAATCGCAGGCGTACCGATACGCACACCAGAAGTTACAAATGGGCTCTTCGGATCATTAGGCACGCTATTTTTGTTTACCGTAATGTTAGCTCGACCCAACGCAGCATCGGCATCTTTACCAGTGATGTCTTTATCAACCAGATCCAGCAGGAACAAATGGTTCTCTGTACCGCCAGAAACGACTTTGTAACCACGTGCCAAAAACACTTCAACCATCGCTTTCGCGTTATCAGCAACCTGATGTTGATACGCTTTGAACTCTGGTTCCATTGCTTCTTTCAATGCCACCGCTTTGCCTGCAATCACATGCATCAGGGGCCCACCCTGACAGCCAGGGAACACTGAAGAGTTCAGCTTCTTATACAGATCTTCGTCGCCGCCTTTCGCCAAGATCAAACCACCGCGTGGACCCGCCAATGTTTTGTGCGTCGTGGTAGTCACGATGTGAGCATGAGGAACTGGGTTAGGATATACTCCTGCGGCAATCAGGCCGGCAACGTGTGCCATATCAACGAACAAATAAGCACCAATGCTGTCTGCAATTTCACGCATTTTTGCCCAGTCAACCACACCGGAATAAGCCGAGAAACCGCCGATAATCATTTTTGGCTGATGTTTTTGAGCTTGTGCCGCGATATCGTCATAATCGATTTTACCGTTTTCATCGATGCCGTAAGGCACAACGTTATATAACTTACCAGAGAAGTTAACCGGAGAGCCGTGGGTCAAATGACCGCCATGTGCCAAATTCATCCCCAGAACCGTATCGCCCGGTTGCAACAAAGCCATATAAACTGCCGCATTTGCTTGAGAACCAGAATGTGGCTGAACGTTGGCATAATCAGCACCAAACAGCGCCTTAGCACGATCGATAGCTAATTGTTCAACAACGTCTACATATTCACAACCACCGTAATAGCGTTTACCCGGATAACCTTCGGCATATTTGTTAGTGAGTTGAGAGCCCTGTGCCTGCATAACTCTTGGGCTGGTATAGTTTTCAGAGGCAATTAATTCGATATGTTCTTCTTGACGAACAACTTCTTGCTCCATCGCCTGCCATAGTTCGGGATCATAACTAGCAATATTCATTTCACGCTTTAACATTGGGTTCTCCTGACTCAGCTAACTTCTCTTCAAACAACACCCCAAGGGGCCGAATGGCACACAGTGTAAACCCTTTTCACCTAATGAGATAGTCTTGACAAAATATTTTACGCAAACGATTGCATATCGATTGCAAGCAAAGTATCTGCTCTAAAGTAGGGTAATGAAAATTACGCTCCATTTTTCCTCTTTGTCAGAATTTACGGCCTAAAGAAGTCCCTCCCTTAGTACAAATATCCATTATGACTATTTTTTTACCATAAAGACCACATTCTATATTTACAAGATCCCCAAAAAGGTATAAGTTGCATTTAAATTACATGTTATAAATTTCATTACCCACTTGAAAGAAATTCAGGAGCTTCACCATGCTGGATAGCCAAACTATTGCCACTGTCAAATCCACTATTCCCTTACTTTCTGCTACTGGCCCAAAACTGACTGCTCATTTTTACGAGCGGATGTTCAAACACAATCCTGAGTTGAAAAACATTTTTAATATGAGTCATCAACTTAATGGCGATCAACGTGAAGCTCTGTTCAATGCGATCTGCGCCTATGCAGCCAATATTGATAACCTAGAAGTACTACTGCCGGCAGTGGAAAAAATTGCTCATAAACACGCCAGTTTGAATATCCAACCAGCGCATTATCAGATTGTCGGTACGCACCTATTGGCAACGCTGGATGAAATGTTCCAGCCAGGAAATGAGATTCTGGATGCTTGGGGAAAAGCTTACGGCGTGCTCGCTGATGTTTTTATCAATCGTGAAGAGCAAATTTATCATAGCGGAGAATCAACAGATGGTGGCTGGCGTGGCTTACGTCCATTCCGTATCAGCCGGAAAGAGGTAAAAAGTGAGGTAATTTGCAGCTTTGAATTTGTGCCACAGGATGGCGGGAAAGTGATGGATTACAAACCTGGTCAGTATCTGAGCATTTATCTGGCAGATGATAGTTTTGCTAACCGAGAAATTCGCCAGTATTCACTGACGGCAGCCCCAAACGGTTCCAGCTACCGGATTGCGATTAAACGTGAGCCACAAGGAATCGTTTCCAACCATATGCACGATAAGATGCAACAAGGCGATACCGTCTGGCTGGCCGCCCCACGCGGCGATTTTTTCCTTGATATTAAATCAGAAATGCCGGTTACTTTGATTTCTGCGGGCGTTGGCCTGACTCCCATGATGAGCATGTTGCATCACCTCCACCAGCAAAACCATAATAGCCAAATTAACTGGTTACATGCGGCAGAACACGGCGGCCATCACGCGTTTAGTAATGAAGTCGCCGCGATTGCGCAAGCAATGCCGAATTTCGACAGCATAATTTGGTATCGCGAACCAAGGGATGAAGATCAACAAGGTATCCATTATCAATACAAAGGTTTTATGGATCTGGCAGTTCTGAATGAGGCATTGAAAACAGAAGGAATGCACTTCTATTTCTGTGGTCCAGTTCCCTTTATGCAATATGTAGCGAAACAGTTATTGGATATGGGAATAGATGAACAATTTATTCACTATGAATGTTTTGGCCCACATAAAGTGATTTAAATTTTCAACTTCATATTACGGTGATAATAGCCAATAAAGTGAACTGAACAGACACTATCTTTAATTTATGGGCTCCGATATTCAATATTCATGTGTATTGAACGTGATTAGTGTGACTGAAAAAACCAATTCATCACTATTCTAGAGATCTTATGGAGTTTGCTTATCGTGGAGCCCGTCTTATTGGACGTCAGCTCCATTGATTTCAAAAGTCATGGGTAAATTTAGCGCCTATCCCAATAGGAGTAATTGTTGCAGACAGTTTGAACACGGACAGCGCGGAAAAACCGGAGCGTACACGTAGTACGTGAGGATTTTGAGCACTGCCCAGGTTCAAAATGGCAAATAAAATAGCCCTATTGGGATAGGCCGTTACTCTGACTGGCAATCAATTTTGCTCTACAAGCTGTTTGCATTCCTTCAAGCGCAATAGGTTTTCCTTTATATTTTAAAGAATCAGCACCCTGAATAATAGGAAAAACACCTTTGCATTGGGGACACGCGACCAAATCTTCTTTACCTGCTATAGGAATACCATTGTGAGTATATTCATCAATAGCGGTAATAACTTTACCGCCATGATCTGTCGTATCACCTAACAGAATAACTGCTTTTAACATGAAAGTTCTCCATCGTTTTTCAATTGTAAATAATATCCCCATTAAACCTCGGTAATTAATGGCAGTAATCCCAAATTGACCAACTGTATTTCAACATCATTAGACTTATCAATATCATCCTGATTTCTTCCATCAAAAATGCCTTTTTTGGTAATAATCAGAGTTCCTATCTGTTCATTATTTTGATACACAGGAAGCACATCTTCCGCCATAGGCAAGTAAGATTTATCAATAATACGGGGCTGGTAAAGCATCCAACCGACGCTTAAGCGATCAGGGAAAACCTGTTTGCTTTTTAAGGTATATTCATTCGACTCTACCTGAATATTGGGTAAATTGCGGCTTAAGGCCAAATAGCTAACCAAATTAATTAACCGCAATACATCAAGTTGATGACTGTCAATATTTAGACTCAATTGCAGCCAAACCCAGTTAGGACGAACACTTGGCATTTTGCTATAATCTATGCCGCTAGATAATTCATCCTTTTCACCATCCCATATGCCAGTAATAAGCGCCGGAAAGTTTTTTTTGTAATCTTTTTCGAAACTTTTTATAGCAGCTTCAGTTGGCCCCTGCTCATCAAACACGACATGTTGCAGAGCTAGTTTTCTAGAGTAACCTGTTAAATACCAAGTCTTCTTCTGCCCAAAAAAGATATCAATTTGCCGTGTGATATTAAACAAGTCCATTAATACCGTATTCGCGGTAATGGTTTCCTGCTGTTGGTAATACACATTGATTTCTAAACGGATTATCGCCATGTTGACCTCGGATTAAACTAAACTGTCGCAGGGGGTATAGTGGACATTAATATTTTTATGTTTACTAAACAGTACCTTAAAATATCCATAACTGATTGGTTGCAAAAAGTGCCATTCCACGTGAGGTGTCCCCTCTAGTACATCACAAACCGTTTGATGCCTTTCTGCTTGATTTCTAGCTGAATAACGTCCTCTCCACCATCTTTTAGGTTTATTATCCTTAAAAAACTGGTCATACCGCGCTTTGGCCTCTAGAAATAAACAATACGCTGGCCGCCAGCCATCAAAGGCCACTTTCAGGCACTGAAATTCCTGAATCATTTGTCTGGTCGGGTCATATTTAGTTTT
>NZ_JAJAFZ010000031.1:0-52842 GCF_025384895.1 Photorhabdus kayaii | reverse complement strand
AGCTTCTTCATTACTGAGATAATTTCATGAAATAATTATCTAACTGATATTTCTTGCCTGCGATATTAATTGTAAGTATATATTGTGATGACCATAACAGTATTTGGGTATGGCATCTAATACTCAATGGGAAAACATATACCCGCCATCTTTCAAGTTGCCTCTTTGTTGGATTCACTCCCTTGCCGTCGCGATCCATCTTGAAATCCATAGGGTGTAGAATAATTTATCCTCTGTTCGATTAAAGGTTAGACGGTACTAACTATTAGCTGGATGGTGACATTTTGCAATAGATTAGTTGATTAAATTTATATTTTGAGCGTTTAGACTAAATATGTCTTGCGACAAAATACCCTTATTTAGAGTCCGATCACAAAATAACAAGTAAAAATATTCCTAAAGAAGAATAAAGTATTTCCTTTCCTTGATTACCACTATACCCGTCATCTTTCAAGCTGCCTCTTTGTTGGCTGCACTCGCTCACCCCGGTCACATCGTTATCTATGCTCCCGAGGATTCGCTCCCTTGCCGTCGCGATCCATCTTGAAATCCATAGGGTATATATTTTTCATTCCTCAGTTAAATTAATGGCATTTTTTTCTGCTGAGTAGTAGATGAGATCCAGCCGTTCTTTAGCGTTAAATTTCTTTATTACCGGAATAATTTCTTTGTGATAATTATCTAACAGATTCCGGCGTGTCTTTTCGTCTTTATGCAAATGAGCACAAGCTTGGCAAGGATGAACGATTTTTTCTAGATCAATGCTGCTATTCTGTGGGCGATATTTTTTTAGGATCTTGTATGGCCCCTCAGTTCTTAACCAGACTTTCATAAAGTCTTCTTCCTGACCTTTAAAAATCTGAGATACATCGCCTCCTTGCAAACGGCCAAGTTTCATTTCGGGGATATGCTCTAATGTCAGCCCACAGCAAGCGGAAATTTCACCGTGTGGTGTCAGTACAATATTTTCAAAGACTTGATCGCACCCTTTTGCCAGTTGCTGATCCCGGTTTGGAACATCTTTTCGTTCTTCGCTGGTGTCATAGAACGGCATCCAGGTATTTCGCTGTAAGTTAATTTTGTTTTTTTCTTTCAGTCGCTTAATAACAGGATTCTGGGTGATTTGCGTTGCAATGGCGGAATCAAAGGTATCCTGTTCTACTGTAATCAGTGTTGTGATATTTTGTTCGGCCAATGCTTCTGCCGCGGTCACTACGCTGTCAAGGGGAATCCATTCACTGTGATCTTTCCCTGTACTGATGTTCATCTCTGTGATGCCAGCATCTATTAAGTCTTGGGCGATTTTTTGCGCCTTTTCTCTATTTTTTCCCCAATAACCGTTAGTCACGCAACGAGTTAATAAGCCGTGATCTGAGGCAAAGCGAATGGCTTCAATCAGATCTTTACCTAGCAGGAAACACTCCCCACCACTGAAAACAACTAACTTTAGCCCTGGAAAATTAGCTTTTGAGTGTGCAATAAATTGTTTAATTTCATCCAGGCTTAAACGCGCTTTTACCGAGGGGTTACATTCAAAACAACATTCTTTGCAAGCAGCATTGCAAGTATATGTTGTGATTACGGTGGCGGTGTTCGGATATTTTTCCCAATATCCAGGAGGAAAGCATGACATAATTTACCCTTGTTGGATTAAAGGTTGTACGTTACTAACTATTAGCAATATGATTTTATTTTGCAATATATTAGGTAATTAAATTTGTATTTTGAGCGCTTGCACTAGGTATGATTTGTTACGAAATGAATTTATTTAGAAGCAGCTCACAAAATAGGGTTAGAAATATTTCTGGTTGAGGATAAAGTAAATAGGTATAAACAGTAATCGACGATTTTTCAAGGTATTGAATATTATTGTAAGGAATAAAATCATGTCTATTGAATTTACACCCTGGCCGGTTGAATTAGCAGAACATTATCGTGAAAAGGGGTATTGGCTTGGTAAACCCTTAACTGACATACTTTATAAACAATGTCAGAGACAACCTGAAGCAATAGCAATTATCTGTGGTGACCGTAAATTTAGTTATCATCAACTTGATCAACAATCATCTGCATTAGCCATAAATTTAATGTTAGCGGGAATAAAGAGAGGTGATACTGCTATCGTACAATTGCCAAATATAGCTGAATTTTATATTACATTTTTTGCGCTACTGAAAATGGGGGTAGTACCTATTAATGCATTATTTAGCCATAATAAATTAGAGTTACTTGCTTATGCGCAACAAATTGATCCAAGTCTGATTGTACTTTCGTCAGAGCATTCACTTTTACAGAATAATGATTTCCTGGAGCAATTAAAGACACATTGTCCACGGTTAAGGAATATCGTCATTGATGGTCGCAAAATACAATATACTAATGAATTATATACCAATGAATTAAAGCCGTGGTTAGAGCCAATAAATTTACCTTTGAATTTTGAGACGACACGTTCAGATGAAGTCGCTTTTTTTCAACTTTCAGGTGGGAGCACTGGGACACCTAAATTAATTCCAAGGACGCATGACGATTACTATTATAGTGTGAGACGCAGTGTTGAAATTTGTGAGTTGACACAACAGACCCGTTATCTTTGTGCTTTGCCGGCGCAACATAATTATCCATTGAGTTCTCCGGGGGCGCTTGGCGTATTTTATGCGGGTGGTTGTGTCATATTAGCAACAGATCCTGGGCCTACGACCTGCTTTCCACTCATACGTGAACATAAAGTAACAATGACCTCACTGGTGCCATCGGCTGTTGCGTTATGGATTCAGACAATGAGGAAATACGAATATTCACTAGAAAGTCTTCGGCTATTACAAGTCGGTGGAGCAAAGTTAAGTGAAAGTGTGGCGCGAGTGATACCGAAACTTTTTTCATGTAAGTTGCAACAGATCTTTGGTATGGCCGAAGGGTTGGTATGTTATACCCGGCTTAATGACGATGATGAACGTATATTTACCACTCAGGGGTGCCCAATGAGTGAAGATGATGAGATACGTATCGTTGATGATCAAGGCAATATCCAAGCGCCAGGTTCGGCGGGTATGTTAATCATTCGTGGGCCATATACATTCCGGGGATATTATAAAAGTCCAGAGCACAATGCGAAGGTGTTTGATAAAGAAGGTTTTTATTATTCCGGTGATTTAGCCTATATGACGAAAGAGGGTTATGTGTGTATTGTCGGACGTGAGAAAGATCAAATTAATCGCGGTGGTGAAAAAATTGCTTCGGAAGAAATTGAATCTTTGTTACTCAAACATGAAGGTGTTATCCATAGCGCTTTGGTTTCGATGCCTGATCCTCTGATGGGAGAAAAAAGTTGTGCTTTTATTGTGGTGGCTGATCCGAATATAAACACGTTGCAACTGAGGAAATATTTAAGGGGAATGGGGATTGCTGAATATAAATTGCCTGATCGTTTCGAGATTATTGATGTTATGCCTGTTACACCAGTCGGAAAGATTGATAAATTATTATTAAGAGAAATCATTCGAGACAAATTAGAAAGTTAATTAATGACATGAAGGTATTAAAATGACCATTCCATCATTGAAAAATTATATACTACCTCAGCCAAAAGATTTTCCAAGCAATAAAGCATCTTGGTTATTCGAACCCCATAGGGCAATTTTACTTATTCATGATATGCAGGATTATTTCTTGCAGTTTTTCGGTGATAATAGCCCTCTAATCAATAAATTAATTGAAAATATCCATTTGTTGAGAATGTTTTGTAAAGAAAAAGAGATTCCCATTATATATACAGCACAACCTAAAGTACAAAGTGATGAAGAGCGTGCATTACTTAATGATATATGGGGGGCTGGCTTGAATAGATCACCCCATTTACAGAATATTAGCCGTGCGTTGGCCCCTAATAATGATGATATTGTAATAGTTAAGTGTCGTTATAGTGCATTTCAACGCTCTTCGTTAGAAAAAAATATAAAAGACTTAGGTCGGGATCAATTAATTATTTGCGGGGTGTATGGACATATTGGTTGTATGATTACTGCGGTTGACGCATTCATGAGAGATATAAAGCCTTTTTTAGTGGGTGATGCGATAGCGGATTTTACACTTGAAGATCACCTCATGGCTTTAAAATATGTTGCTGAAAAATCAGGAATGGTTATGGGCACGAAAGAAATAATTTCATCAGTAAATTTCGATAAATCGAATTTATAAAAAATGCATAATAAATCGCCATTAAAGAACAAATAATATGAAAAATAAACAAAATTTACAAATGGATTTTAGCCATAAAACCATCTGGGTAACCGGGGCGGCACGTGGCATTGGCGAACAAATTGCCCGTGATTTTACTGCGCTTGGCGCTAACGTAATAGGTTTCGATCGCATCTTTGAGCAAGATAATTTGCCTTATCAATGTATACAACTCGATATCAGTGATCCAGAAAAGGTCGAAATGATTTGTTCCCAACAACTGTTTATCTCAGCCAAATTAGATATTCTGGTTAATGCTGCCGGTATATTGCAATTGGGAAATATTGATGAGCTAAATATTAGTGACTGGCATCGTTGTATTAATGTTAATGCTTCTGGGGCTTTTTATCTATTTCGCACAGTGATTCCCCATTTTAAACGTCAGCGCAGTGGCACTATTATCAGCGTCAGCTCTAATGCGGCACGTGTTCCACGTATGCAAATGGCGGCTTATTGTGCATCAAAATCAGCACTGACAAGTTTAACGCATTGTGTTGGGCTAGAACTCGCGCCGTTTGGTGTACGTTGTAATGTTGTATCGCCGGGTTCGACAGATACCCCTATGCAGCGTTCCATGTGGAAAACTGATGATGATGAAAAAAATATGATTAACGGGTATCCTGAGCAATATAAATTAGGTATTCCCCTCGGTAAGATTGCAAATGTTAATGAAATTTCACACACCGTACTTTTCTTGTCTTCTGATTTGGCAAGCCATATAACGCTACAGGATATTGTGGTCGATGGTGGTGCGACGTTAGCTTGTTAATTGTTTGAATTAATACGAAAATACCTGTCATTTTTGTAACATAAGGAAAAATTGCCCTAGCCTAATAGGATTAATACCCTATGGATTTCAAGATGCATCGCGGCGGCAAGGGAGTGCAGCCAACAAAGAAGCAACTTGAAAGATAACGGGTATAGGGTATTGAAATCTATGAGTCATCTCGATCCTACTTTACTGGTGCTGCTAGTGTTGGCCGCACTGGGTATCATCAGCCACAACATGACTGTCACTCTTGCAATGCTGCTCTTGCTGGTTATCCGTATAACGCCACTGAATCATTTTTTCCCGTGGGTGGAAAAATATGGGTTGACTATCGGTGTACTTATTTTGACCGTGGGAGTAATGGCTCCTATCGCCAGTGGAAAAATTACGGTACAAGCTGTCCTCAACTCGTTTATGAGTTGGAAATCGTTACTCGCGATAGTGATAGGTGTATTAGTGTCATGGTTGGGTAGCCGGGGTATTTCACTCATGTCTAATCAGCCATCGACAGTTGCGGGTTTGCTGGTGGGGACGGTATTGGGTGTTGCCCTGTTTAAAGGTGTTCCTGTGGGGCCGCTGATTGCAGCGGGGATTTTGTCATTATTGATTGGTAAATCATAGCCGTTATGTTGCCGGAACTGAGTGTGATACAGACGGAAATGCAGCAGCAAGGGTTACGTCGTTTGCTGGTGTTGAGTGGAGATGATCATTGGTGCTATTTACAGGCTAATGAATTACAGCAAAGATTTATGGGTGATTGGTTATGGATCTCTTATCGTAAACAGCACGCTGTGCTGCCAGAAAAGGCGGCCAGTTTATTAGGTCAGGAATATCTGCATGGAATATTTGACGCTACCGCAGGTTTTAATGCGGAAGCACTGGCGATATTGGCAGGCACATTGAAAGCGGGAAGTTGGTTGGTGATGATGGTTCCATCTTGGTACCAATGGCGTTATCAACCAGATAAGGATAGCGCACGTTGGAACGAACAGTTAGATGCTATTCCAACACCGCATTTTGTTCAGCATATTCAGCAGCAAATTGTTAGCGATCCCCAAGTTTTGCTATGGCGGCAACATGATCCCTTATGTATCCCTGAATTTCCACAATATAGTGCGTGGCAACTGCCTGATGGCAACCCAACAGCCAGCCAGCATGCCATTTTGACTCGACTTTTGTGGGCAAATCAGGGGGTATGGGTCATTACTGCGCCAAGAGGGCGAGGTAAATCGACACTTGCAGGTATGTTAATGCAGCAATGGCAAGGAAATTGCTGGTTAACTGCACCAGCAAAAGCGGCAACCGAAGTTATCAGATATTATGCGGGGGAAAGGGGAAAATTCTGGGCCGTAGATAATTTGCTGAAATATTGTAGACAAAATAACGTGTCAGATATTGATTGGTTGCTTATCGATGAAGCCGCTGCTATTCCAATGCCTCAATTATCTGAGTTGATCAGCTATTTTCCCCGAATATTGTTGACCACAACTGTGCAGGGATATGAAGGTACAGGACGCGGATTTTTACTTAAATTTTGTGTTGGAATCCCTGATAGTCATATTCTAAACCTGACGGCTCCTGTGCGTTGGGCGGAAAATGATCCGCTGGAAAACTGGTTGGAAAAAGCGTTACTGTTTGAGGATGCAATTCCTGTCAACAATTCTGATAAGGCTATTAGTTATCACGTTTGTCATCAGCAACAATGGATTAAACAACCTGAATTGCTGAGGCAGTTTTACGGCATATTGACCAGCGCTCACTACAAAACTTCACCTCTGGATTTACGGCGTTTACTTGATGCCAAAGGCATGCAATTTGTTGCGGCTCTTGGAAATAATGCCTTAATGGGGGCTTTGTGGATGGTTGAAGAGGGTGGATTGGCGCTTGAGTTAGCTCATGAAATATGGGCAGGCAGGCGTCGTCCAAGAGGAAATTTGGTTGCTCAATCGTTAGCTGCCCATAGCGGTTTACCACAGGCGGCGGTTTTGAAATCTCAACGGATCAGCAGGGTTGCTGTACAGGCTAATCATCGCAGGCAAGGTATTGCTCAGGGAATGATCGCGTATCAACGGGAAAGGGCAGAAAAACAGGGGGTGGATTTTATTTCTGTTAGCTTTGGTTATACCGCGGAGCTTTGGGCATTATGGCAAAAATGTGGCTTCCAATTAGTGCGAATAGGAACTCATTTAGAAGCCAGCAGCGGTTGTTATACGGCAATGGCTATTTTTCCCCTGAGTGAACAAGGGATTGTGCTGGGGATTCAAGCTCAGCAACAGCTTGCCCGTGATGCACATTGGCTGGAATCGCAGATTGGATTTAGCTTGCCTGTTGATTACCAAACTGACCATCATCTCAATCAGCATGATTGGCAGGAACTGTCAGGTTTTGCATTTGCTCACCGACCATTTTCTGCTTCATTACCGGCCTTGCAACGATTGTTGCTGAACAGTGATTTGCCGTTGATTGCGCTGAGAAATCATCTCCAGCAAGAAATGAGTGTTGAGCAATGCATCACCGTATTGAAGTTGAGTGGATATAAGGCATTAATGCGACTCTGGCGGCAAGAAACCGCACAGGCGTTGTCAAGTTTCGATAAGAAACTTGCCAAAGATTGGCAAGAGTGGACTACGGCTTTTTCTGGGGCCAATCATCTTCATCATCCCACTTGCTATTAAGATCCCGATGAGGAGGCAGTTCCGGTTTATTGTCCAGAAATTTTTTAACATCCAGTCGGCGTAACTCTTTAATTGCATTGAGAAGAACGCCAACCAATAAAACTAAAATAATCCACCAGTAATCAGCTAACCATTGCATGAGGTTGTCTCCTGCGCAACATGGAGGTAATTTTCAAATAGATAAGGTAAGTTAGTCGATAACCAGTCAATGCCGGCGATGTCATGCTGTTGCCATACATCCAGTAACATCTGCTGAGTCAGCAATTTTTCCAATTGCTTGGCTAATGGTTGGTAGCTGATATGCCACGGTTCATCAGCGACACTGCCACGGTTACCGACAAAAGGACGGTAAAAACCGAAATGAGCCATATTCTCGGTCAACCAATGAGTTAACGGTGCGAAATAACCACCATTTTCATATTCCCAAGGTTCGAGTAATAACGTCTGGTTATCCGGTAGCATCGTTGGATCATAGATATCCAAATCTGTTCCCCAATGATGACGGCTGGCACCGGGCAGGGCGGACCAACGAAGAATTGCCTTACAGCGTTCTCCTTCTGATAATTGGGTGATATCCATGGGTTGGCTGTTTTTATCCAACACAGGGCGTTCACCCCGGAATTTTCCATTCCAGATAGCTTGCTGACGTTGAAAATCACGGAACGTGCTGGCCGGTTGCAGATTCATTCCGGCCTTTTCAGCGGCTTGTTGCATGGAAAGAAAAGCATTGGCGGCTTCTGGTTGTAATCGATGATTGCCAAAGAGAGAAATCAAGTGGCCAGTAGCCAGGCCGGTTAACATATTTGCTGTGATCACTGGATTAATTGCTCCATAACACGTTGATAAATCCGGCTGAGTTGTTGCAGATCGGCGGCGCTAACGGACTCATTAACTTTATGAATTGTTGAGTTAAGTGGCCCCAGTTCGACAACTTGAGCACCCATCGGAGCAATAAATCGCCCATCGGATGTACCACCACTGGTAGATAATTCAGGTTGATAGCCGCAATATTGGTCTATTGCCTGGATGACGGCATTGACTAACTCACCTTTGGCTGTTAGGAAAGGCTGACCAGCTAGTATCCACTCAATCGTGTAATTGAGATTGTGATTTTTGAGGATAGTTTCAACCTGTTCACGGATTTGGCTGTCAGTCAGTTCTGTACTGAAACGGAAATTGAATTGAACTTGCACATTCCCAGGGATCACGTTATGACTGCCTGTTCCCGCGTGGATATTGGCAATTTGCATACTGGTCGCCGGGAAAAATTCATTCCCTTTATCCCAATGTGTATTGACCAATGTCTGTAAAGCAGGAAGGAGACGGTGGATTGGGTTATCAGCTAAATGCGGATAGGCAACGTGGCCTTGAATACCGTGAACAGTGAGATTAGCAGTAAGGGAACCTCGACGGCCGTTTTTCACCATATCGCCAAGACGATGCTGGCTAGAAGGTTCACCTATCAGGCAATAATCCAAACGTTCATTGCGGGACATCAAGGCTTCAACCACTTTAATGGTGCCGTGGGTGGCTTTCGCTTCCTCGTCTGAAGTAATAAGAAAGGCCAGACGTCCATTATGGTTGGGATAGGCGGCAACGAAACGTTCAGCCGCGACAATCATGGCAGCTAATGAGCCTTTCATATCTGCCGCACCCCGGCCATATAGCATGCCATTACGGATAGTTGGCTCAAATGGGGGATATTCCCACTGAGATTCATCGCCCGCAGGGACGACATCAGTGTGTCCGGCAAAGGCTAATGTCGGGCCTATGCCGCGATAAGCCCAAAAATTGTTTGTATCGCCAAAGGGCATCCGTTCAATGGTAAAGCCAATTGCTTGCAAATGAGCGATCATAATATTTTGGCAACCTTTATCGTCCGGGCTGATAGAGGGTTGTCTGATGAGTTGTTGTGCAAGTTCAATTACAGGGCAAGTCATTTCAGAGTGCCTCAGCAAAAAATTGCTGATATTCATCCACCTTATAACCTAATAGGCAATCACCTTTCGCAGAAATTAATAGTGGACGTTTGATAATAGCGGGTTGTTCCAACATCAACGCCTTTGCTGCGTCAGCATTATTAATTGTCGTTCGTTGTTGCTCGGTCAGTTTACGCCAGGTTGTACCACGGGTGTTAATTAATGATTCCCAACCCAGTTTGTCAATAAATGACTGCAAAAGTGTTGCGTTGAGTCCATCAACACGATAATCATGAAACAGGTAAGTAATTTCCTGTTCTTCCAGCCAACGACGGGCTTTTTTTATCGTGTCACAATTCTTGATCCCATAGAGAGTAAAAGCGGGTTGAGAAGATTTATCCAATATCATTTAACAGATCCTTAAAAAAATTTAAATACCTAAACATAATGCTGGAAAATGCCTGTTTTATCCAGATGATATCCTGATTTTTATTATCAGAGATACCAAAACAGGAGACTCAATTTTATTGGCCTGTTCTCATAGGGGGTATTTGCTACATAACATTTACTACATAACAGCGATAAGAGCCGACCCTCGGTAATAAGCTCAAGGAGCGGCTCGGAAGAAGTATTAGGCTACTCCATTTTTCCTATGTTGCAAATACATGATTGTTGCAGCCAGGCGGGAACGTACATTCAGTTTTTTTAACAAGTTTCTGATGTGTACTTTCACCGTTTCTTCAGAAATAAATAAGACATCAGCAACTTCCTTATTGGTCATGCCACTGGAAACTTCTTTTAATACATCTAACTCACGTTTAGTCAATTCAGATAAAGGATCAACATGTTTATGACGGTTAGCGAGATGTTGGTATATTTTTTCACTAAATACAGTTTGTCCACGAGCAGCATGGCGAATACTGCTTAATAACGAATCTAAGTCGCTATCTTTAAGCAAGTAGCCATTAGCTCCTGCGTCAATGGCTGCGTAAACATCATTTCGATCATCTGAAACGGATAATACCAGTACATAAGAATTGATCCCTTTTCTACGGATAGATTTAATCGTGTCCACGCCTGAAAGACCATTCATATTGAGATCTATCATAATGACATCAGGTTTCAGCTTGCATGCAATATTTATTGCTTCTTCACCATTGTCAGCTTCCGCTGTTACGGTAAGCGCCCGATCGAGCTCTACAATCTGTTTCAAGCCATGGCGAATGAGAGGGTGGTCATCAACTATCATCACTGAATGGTTATACATTTTCCTTCTCCCTTAAATAAGTAAAGCCACGAAATGCAGACTTTGAATTTGATTAAAAGGCAGTAATTAATGGGTCTGCCCTAAATTAAATTGCTATGAAAAAATTTTATCAAAACCGATTGATTTACAAAGTTGATAGCTCTGTAAGTCCAGAAAGCACATCCTGATATAAAAATATAAATAGCGCAAATTAGTTTGATAAGTAAAAAAAGAAGATGAGTAATTTTCATAAAAAATACATAACTTCACTTCTTTCAATGATGTTAAAAATCAATATGTTAAATGAGTTATTATTAGATTTGTTTTCTTTTATAAAATTTATTTTAATTGAATTTATATTGAGAGTTTTTCCATGTTATAGTTATTAAAGTTACTATAACTTTAATGATATTGTATAAATGATAATGTTTCTTTCTTTATTTTCCTTGATTAAGTCCCCATCCCAATAAGCGTAATTGTTGCAGACCGCTCTTATAAATGAATAGTGAGCACCGCCCAGGTTCGCTCTTTTCTTTATGGCAAAGAGTGGCAAAGAGTGGCAAATAAAATAGTCCTATTGGGATAGGCGGTAAGTAGTGGTATTAGTGGAGAAATTGGGTAGTGCTTTTTATGAGCAAAAAAGTGTTACTTTATTGATAAGATGCTGTCAGTGTTATGATTTGACACTCAGTACCTATTATACTGCTCCTGCTTTTACTCCAGATTGTATATAAAGGATCCGACGATGGATGAAAAATTAAAACAGAGTGCATTGGATTTTCACCAGTTTCCACAACCAGGGAAAATCACAATTACTCCTACTAAGCCTCTGATAACTCAGCGAGATTTGGCCTTAGCTTATTCACCAGGTGTTGCTGCGCCTTGCCTGGAAATTGCAGAAGATCCATTAGCGGCTTACAAATATACTGCGCGTGGCAATCTTGTGGCAGTGATATCTAATGGTAGTGCGGTCTTAGGATTGGGGAATATTGGTGCATTGGCAGGTAAGCCAGTGATGGAAGGAAAAGGTGTCCTGTTTAAAAAGTTCTCAGGTATTGATGTATTTGATATTGAAGTTGATGAGTCTGATCCTGACAAATTGATTGATATCATCGCGGCACTGGAGCCGACATTTGGGGGAATTAACCTCGAAGATATCAAAGCACCGGAATGTTTCTATATTGAGAAAAAACTTCGGGAAAAAATGAACATTCCGGTATTCCATGATGACCAGCATGGCACAGCGATAATTTGTACTGCTGCTGTTTTGAATGGCTTGCGGATTATGAAAAAAGAGATTTCAGCGGTTCGCTTAGTCGTTTCTGGTGCTGGAGCTGCCTCAATTGCCTGTATGAACTTGCTGGTTGCGCTTGGGCTGCAACGCAAGAATATTGTGGTATGTGACTCTAAAGGGGTGATTTATCGTGGTCGCGATAAAAATATGGAAGAAACTAAAGCTGCCTATGCGATTGAAGACAATGGCAGCCGCACATTAGGTGATGTTATCCCTGGTGCAGATATTTTCCTCGGATGTTCCGGCCCTGGCGTGTTGACTCAAGACATGGTGAAAACGATGGCTAAAGACCCACTCATCATGGCATTGGCAAACCCTGAACCAGAAATTTTGCCACCATTGGCAAAACAAGTTCGCCCTGATGCAATCATTTGTACTGGTCGTTCTGATTATCCGAATCAGGTTAATAATGTGCTCTGTTTCCCGTTTATTTTCCGTGGTGCGCTGGATGTTGGTGCAACAACCATTAACGAGGAGATGAAGCTCGCCTGTGTTCATGCGATTGCGGATTTAGCGCTGGCGGAACAGAGTGAAGAAGTGGCTTCCGCTTATGATGATCAGGATCTGTTTTTTGGCCCGGAGTATATTATTCCTAAACCATTTGATCCGCGCCTGATTGTGAAAATTGCCCCGGCAGTTGCCAAAGCAGCCATGGATTCCGGCGTAGCAACCCGCCCGATTAAAGATTTTGGCGCGTATATCGAGAAGCTGAATGAGTTTGTCTATAAAACAAATTTGTTTATGAAACCTATTTTTTCTCAGGCTAAGAAAGCGAAAAAGCGTATCGTTTTGGCCGAAGGGGAAGAAGTCCGTGTATTGCATGCGACTCAGGAGCTGATCTCTCTTGAGCTGGCTTACCCGATTCTAATTGGTCGCCCCAGTGTTATCGAAATGCGTATCCAGAAACTGGGATTGCATATTGAAGCGGGTAAAGATTTTGAAGTCGTCAATAATGAGAATGATCCGCGCTTCAAAAAATACTGGCAGGAATATCATCACATTATGAAACGTCGAGGTGTTTCTGCTGAACAAGCTCGTCGTGCCGTTATCGGTAATCCCACCCTGATTGGGGCGATTATGGTACTGCGTGGTGAAGCTGATGGCCTGATTTGTGGTACCGTTGGCAGTTACAGTGAACATTATGATGTCGTGAGAAATGTATTTGGTTTCCGTGATGGGGTTCATACTGCTGGTGCAATGAATGCATTGATGTTGCCAAGTGGTAATACTTTTATTGCGGATACTTATGTCAACAATGATCCAACGCCTGAACAATTGGCCGAGATTACCCTTATGGCGGCAGAGACTGTCCGCCGTTTCGGTATTGAACCCAAAGTTGCGCTGCTTTCTCATTCAAGTTTTGGTTCCACAGATTGCCTCTCAGCACAGAAGATGCGCCAGACGCTGGAATTGGTGAATAAAATGTCACCTTCGCTTGAAATTGATGGTGAAATGCATGGTGATGCCGCATTGGTTGAAAGTATTCGCCGTGACATCATGCCAGATAGCCCATTGAAAGGGGCTGCCAATCTGTTAATTATGCCGAATATGGAATCTGCCCGTATCAGTTATAACTTGCTACGTGTCACCAGTTCTGAAGGCGTTACCGTTGGCCCAGTTCTGATGGGGGTTTCCAAACCGGTACACATTCTGACACCAATTTCTTCTGTACGTCGTATCGTTAATATGGTCGCTCTGGCGGCAGTTGAAGCGCAAACTCATCCGCTGTAATACCCATCGCCCCTGTTTCCTGTAGGCAGGGGCGGTTTGTTGTAAACGATTCTTATTATCTATACCCATGGATTTCAAGATGGATCGCGACGGCAAGGGAGTGAATCCCCGGGAGCATAGGTAACGATGTGACCGGGGTGAGCGAGTGCCGCCAACAAAGAGGCAACTTGAAAGATGACGGGTATATATGATGCGCAAAACATGAATATGGATAATGGGCATAATGAAATTTCTCACGACTGTAAAATCTTTTCTGATTATCTGTGGTTTACTGATCTTACCTGGATGTGCATCTGTACAACAAAAACCAGCTCTCCAAGCGCTTTCACCGGAACTGACTCAACAAGGGGCCATTATCGATCTTAAAACAGGTCATGCCCTGACCCCTGATGAATTGATCAATCGGCTGGCATCACATCAACGGGTAGTTGTGGGTGAAAAACATGATAATCCATATCATCATCAGATAGAGCTTTGGTTGGTTCAGCAACTTCCGCTTAAAAGAGAACAGGGTTCAGTCCTGTTAGAGATGATTAATCCTGATCAGCAGCAAAAAGTGAATAAGGTTAAGAGTTGGTTGCAAACTAAGCCTATCGTACGTGAAAGTCGCATAAAAGAGCTTCTCGCATGGCAAGATGGATGGCGGTGGGAGTTGTATGGTGGATTGGTCATGGAGCTTATGTATCAGCCTTATCCGTTGCTGTCTGCAAACTTAGATCGCAGTGAAATTAAAGCGGCTTACAGTAACCCTCCGACCCTCCAGGGGAATATTTCTGTTGCTGAAAATGTTAAAGCGCAGATTAAAGCGGTGATTAAAGATGTTCACGGTGGTGAAATAACGGAACAACAGTTATCTGCCATGACAGCTATTCAGCAAATGCGGGATCGCAGAATGGCGGAGCAGTTACTTAAAGCGCCAGCTCCTGCCACACTGATTGCGGGTGGATATCATGCAACAAAAGTAATAGGTGTTCCTCTGCATGTTAAAGACTTATCGCCCCAAGAGGATCTTGTTGTGTTGATCATCACTGAAAAAAGCAATGTACTGGATAGCCAATATGCTGATTATGTCTGGTATACACCAGTAAAAAAACCGTAGATATTTTAAACAAATATACCCGTTATCTTTCAAGTTGTCTCTTTGTTGGCTGCACTCGCTCACCCCGGTCACATAGTTTGCTATGCTCCCGGGGATTCACTCCTTTGCCGTCGCGATACATCTTGAAATCCATAGGGTATAGTGGTCTTTTCCCCATATATAAGGGGCCTTGGCACAGGGATGTGCTCAAGTTAACGATACAGGGAAAAATAATTTTCATTAGCATATGAAATTAATTATCATTACTAAATGATAATTAAAATTATGCGCTATCATCCATGTTGACGCTGACACACCCGGCCTTTCAAAAGGGGCATTTTAAAAAATGGCTCGTTTCTGCTATTGCTGCTCACCTCATTTTGGTTGGTTGGATTATCTACCAGCCAGAAGAAATTGCTATTGATGAATTGATGCCACCGCCGGCGGTGATGATGGAGCTTTCATTGTTAACAGAAGCGACACATCGGGTACAAAAACAGCCTATCGGTATTGAACAGCAACTTTCTGTTGCCAGCCGGCAGCAGGAAAGCGAGATTAATGAGATTAAGACGCCTGAGCTTATTAAAGATGAACAGGCGCAGATTCTGGTGCATAAACCTAAAAAACAGAAAAAATACCATGAGGAGCTTGAAAAAACACCACCGGTGAAGCGCCAGCAGGTAGAAGAACAAGAGAGTGAAAAATCTCAAAGTAGTGCTGCTATGGTGAGCAGTACGGCTACATCTACGAATGTTACTTCGCGGGTTGCTGCTTCTTATGACAGTGATTCAAAGGCTATCGCTGATGCGGATGCACTATGGCGAGCGGAAGTTATCGGGCATTTGAACCGCTATAAACGCTATCCAGAGGATGCACAGAGAAGAAACCGCACGGGTCGGCCTACAGTCAGATTCACTATTGATAAACAGGGCTATGTTACTAACAGTGACTTAGTTCGTCGTTCAGGAACTCATTCTTTAGACAGGGAAGCGAAGCAAGTTCTGGCAAGAGCGCAACCGTTGCCAGCTCCCCCCGATACCGTTTTAAGCGGTAATGGAATTACGATAGAACTTCCGATTGATTTTAGTTTAACTAATTAATACGTTGAGCGACTTAAGGACAGCAAATATGTTAAGGCAGCAAGCGCGGTTTGCCCTGAAAACTAAAGGGCTGTTATTGATGTTTTTATTGAGCGGCTGGCTGAATCCTGCCACCGCAGAGGAAGAAATTATGCCACCAAAGGCAATGAAACAACCACACCATATAACTACCCACGGTGATACTCGTATAGATGATTATTACTGGATGCGGGATGATAATCGTAAAGATCAAAAAGTCATTGATTATCTGACAGCCGAAAATAAATATACCGAACAGATGCTAAAACCCGGTGAACAGCTACGGGATACGTTATACGAAGAAATGGTTGGCAGGATGAAGCAGGATGATCAATCGGTACCCTATACTTATAATGGGTATATTTATCGGACAACCTATGAAACGGGCAAAGATTTCCCAATTTATCAGCGTAAACCTGTTGATGGCTCATCAGATTGGCAGATACTGGTCGATGGTAATAAAAGGGCTAAAGGGCACGAATATTACCAACTGAGTAATTTTGCCATCTCTCTGGATAATAAACGTATTGCGATTGCTGAAGATACGCAGGGACGCCGTAATTATCAGATCTCTTTTAAAGATATTGCTGATAAACAGTGGAATAACGATGTAATAAAAAATACTTCTGGCAACATGGTTTGGGCTAACGACAACAATACGTTGTTTTATGTGCGCAGGCATTCACAAACGTTACTGCCATATCAGGTATTTCGTCACCAATATGGTAGCAATACCAGCGAAGATCAGAAAATATATCAGGAAGAAGATGAGCGTTTTTATTTAAGCATATCTAAGAGTACTTCCCGCGATTATATTATGTTGGCGATAACCAGTAATTCGACTTCTGAATATTTGCTGATTGATGCCAATAAACCACAAGCTGAACTTCAACTATTTTCTCCTCGTCAGGAAGGCAGAGAGTATTATATTGACCATTTCCGCGATCATTTCTACATCCGTTCAAATCATGAAAATGAAACTTATGGTCTTTATCAGACGGATGCCATCAATATACCGTGGAAAATAGTGATTGCTCCACGGCAAGATAGTGATCTTGAAGATTTCGATCTGTTTAATGACTGGTTGGTCGTACAGGAGCGAACAAAAGGATTACCGACAATTCGTCAGATTAATTGGCAGACACAGCAAGAAAAACAGATCAAGTTTGATGATCCAAGTTATATGGCATGGATTGATTACAACCCTGAACCCAATACTGATTTTGTCCGTTATGGTTATTCATCCATGACGACACCAAGCTCAACATTCCAATGGAATATGAGAACAGGTGAGCGGGAATTACTTAAGCAGCAGGAAGTAAAAGGTTTTGATAAACATCATTATGAGAGCCAGCGTATTTGGGTAAAGGCCCGTGATGGTATTGAAGTTCCGGTATCTCTGGTATATCGCAAATCACTGTTTAAAAAAGGTCATAACCCAATACTGATTTATGGATATGGGGCTTATGGTATCAGCATGGACCCTTCATTTAGTTCACCACGATTGAGTTTATTAGATCGGGGCTTTGTTTACGCCTTGGTGCATGTGCGTGGTGGCGGTGAATTGGGTAAGAAATGGTATCTACAAGGTAAAGTCGAAAATAAAATGAATAGTTTTAATGACTTTATTGATGTGACTAAGGCACTGATTGCCCAGAAATATGGTGACAGTAAACGTGTTTATGCGATGGGAGGGAGTGCGGGTGGTTTGCTGATGGGCGCTGTGATTAATCAGGCACCGGAATTATATCGCGGTGTGGTTGCTCAAGTTCCATTTGTTGATGCCGTGACAACCATGCTTGATCCTTCTATTCCGCTGACCGTAGGAGAATATGAGGAGTGGGGTAATCCTGAAAATAAAGAGGATTATTTTCGGATTAAATCATATAGTCCGTATGACAATATAAAACATCAACGTTATCCAAACTTATTGGTTACGAGTGGGTTTTATGATTCCCAAGTGCAATATTGGGAACCGACTAAATGGGTAGCAAAATTACGGGATATGAAGGAAGATAACTCTATTTTGTTATTAGAAACCAATATGAGTGCCGGGCATGGTGGTAAATCGGGCCGATTTAATCGATTAAAAGATACTGCACTGGATTACAGTTTTATTTTGATGCTGGATGATGCTAAAAAGTATTTTCCGCAATTAAAAGATAACTGAAGTAAATTATAAATAGTATACCCTATAGATTTCAAGATGCACCGCGACGGCAAGGGAGAGAATCCCCGGGAGCATAGGTAACTATGTGACCGGGGTGAGCGAATGCAGCCAACAAAGAGGCAACTTGAAAGATGACGGATATATAAGTTTGTTATTTAAAGCACTGATAACTCATTATCAGTGCTAAATATTTTTATTTTCTAAAGACGCGCATGTGAGCAAATATTGATTTGTATGCATTTGGGATGATTGAAATGAAAATAATGACAAAGATAGCAGGGGCTGGTGTGGTTTTCATTGGGCTTCAAGGGCTTGCTTATGGCGAGGAAAAGCAAGAGAGAAAATCAGATAAGGTGATGAAATTCAGTAGCCTTAAGGTTTCTGGTTCACAGGATGATGCGGAAGTGAGGGCAATGGAAAGGCCCGGTTCATACAGTTCTAAAGGAGAAGATACAAAACTTCAATCAACGGATAGCATATTACGCAGTATGCCAGGGACCTATACGCAAATAGATCCGGGGCAGGGAACCGTGAGTGTGAATATTCGTGGATTAAGTGGATTTGGACGAGTAAATATGATGGTTGATGGTGTTAGCCAGAGTTTTTATGGTACATCACCTACCAGCGTAACCCACGGTAATAGTCTTCAGAGTCAGTTTGGTTCATTAATTGATCCTAACTTTATTGTCGGTGTGGATATTAGCCGGGGACAATCTGATGGTTCAGATAGTGTCAACGCATTAGCAGGTAGTGCTAATTTCCGTACGATTGGTATTGATGATGTGATATTCAGTGGTAATACACTGGGAATACGTACAAAAATGCTCTATGGCGATAATGGCATTGGTCATAATGGCATGATAGCCGTCGCTGGTAAAACTCAGATTTTTAGTTCTGAAGGATCAGTTGGCGCTATGTTGGCCGTCAGTGGACATTCAATTGATGCAAATTATAAAAATGGGGATGGAATATCAAGTGATGAATTTGGTACCAATAAATATTTTAAACAGAAACCAAATTCGCAATTAATGAAATTAAATATTAAGTCAAATGAATTTCATGATATGGAATTAAGTGGTCGATTGTATCACAATAAATTTACCCATCGTCATATTGATAGCGAGGATTTTTATCTGAAATACAACTATAAGCCATTCAGTGAATTGGTTGATGTGAAATTGTTGGTTAGCACTAGTGGAAGTGATCAAATATATAATACTGCACTTAATGCATTGACAAAAAGCAAAACTAAAAATAAGTCAAACGCTATTAATCTCAGTAATATCAGCCGTTTTAATTACGGCGATACAGATTTTGATCTGATATTCGGTGGTAAGTTGATGAAAACTGAATATAGTAAGATGACTGATAGTATTTACTCTGATATAGAAGAGGAAGATGAAGAAAAAAAGAAGGAATATAAAAAGAAAGATGGCGAAGCAAAAGAAAATAATAGTTTCGCACCAAGTGGTAAACAAAATATTGCCAGTATTTATAGCGGATTGAAAATTACTCGTGATATTTACCAAGCTAATATTAATCTTAATTATATTGATTATAGTGTAAAGGGCCATAAACCAGCCTGTGAGCCACGAGTTAACTGTTTCCCGCAAGGTAAAGCCGAATTGAATTTGAAAGAGCGTGGATTTAATCCAAGCTTTCTGCTATCAGCGGAAATCATTCCTGAATTCCAGCCTTTTGTGAGTTATACTCATTCAATGAGAGCGCCGAACGTACAGGAAATCTTCTATGGCAATGAAGGTGGCCCATCAATTAATCCATTCCTGAAAGGAGAAAAATCGGATACTTATCAAATCGGCTTTAATAGTTACCGTCCAGACATGATTGTAAAAGGAGATACTTTCCGTCTGAAGGCAGCCTGGTATCATACTAAGATAAAGAATTACATCAGTAGTGATTTATATGCTCTGTGTAAAGATGGTAGGGTATGCCAATCTTCGAAATTATCAGAAGAAGATTGGAAGCATGTTGACGCAAATTTCGGTATACATATTTATAGCAATAGCATAACTCCGGTAAGAATGCGCGGTTATGAAGTCTCTGCTGATTATGATGCCGGTGTATTTTATAGCAAATTGGCTTATAGTCGACAAAAAACAAGCCAACCGACTTCTATTTCTACATCGATTTTTGGGGCAGATCCTGTATCACAATTACCTGAAAGTTTTATGACTTTGGATACAGGGGTTCGCTTATTAGGCGAAAAACTTCGTATTGGAGCGATAGTTAAATATACCGGTAATTCCTATAAGCTAGATTCAGATCCTTATAATCAGGATAGTGATGGGCGAACGGTGATGGAAAAGGAGAAAAAAATTCCAACAGTGGTCGATTTTTACAGTGATTATAAAATAAATAAAAATGTGCTACTTAAATTCTTGGTACAGAATTTGACAAACAAAAACTATTCTGAAGCACTTAATCGTATGAATAATACGGCTGCATTAATGAATGAATCCATTTCTGCTAATCAAACCGCTCGGGGCCGGACCTATATTGCCGGTGCAGAAATCCGTTTCTGACTTGTAGGAGAAATAAGTGGCAAAGGAAGGCCACTATTTCAGATTTGCAGATCGTTTTTTCCGTTCTTTCTTGATTTTCAACACCTCACTTTCAATCCAGCCATCTTGTAAACGGGTATTCAGGACATCACCAACACGTACCTGTTTGGTTTGTTTTAGTAATTTTCCATCCGATGTTTGACTAATGTTATAACCACGAGCCAGTGTTGCCAAAGGGCTAACGGCTTCCATCCGTGAACAGGAAATGGCAAATTTTTCTCTGGAACGGCTGATTTGCCTTTCAATCGCTTGTCTTAACCGAAAATCTTGTTGCTGAATCTGTTGGCTATACTGGTGGATTTGCGAGTTAGGTTCCACGTACCAGAGCCGTTGCTGTAATTTCTCATAAGCCAGGCTGCTTTGCTTTAAGTGTCGTTGCAAGCTGTCAGTGAGTCGCTGGCGTAAATTGACCAGTAAGTTTTGCTGACGCGCTAGTCGTAAATGAGGGTGTTGTTGCTGTAAACGATGAGATAATAGACTGAAAACACGTTGTTTCTGGGCAAAGAAATAATCCATTGCCATTTCCAATCGCTGTTGTTGCGACTGAATTTGACGTAATAATTCGAGCTGATTACGGCTAACTAACTCAGCAGCCGCTGATGGCGTTGGGGCGCGTAAATCTGCTACAAAATCAGCAATGGTGACATCTGTTTCATGACCGACCGCACTGACTATCGGAATATCACTGTGAAAAATGGCTCTGGCGACACGTTCATCGTTGAAACTCCATAAGTCTTCCAGCGAGCCACCACCGCGCCCAACAATCAATACATCACACTCACGACGCTCATTAGCTAATTCAATAGCCCGGATAATCTGTAATGGTGCTTCTGCGCCCTGAACCGCTGTTGGATAAATGATGATGGGTAATGATGGGTCACGACGCTTTAAAATATTCAAAATATCATGCAGGGCTGCGCCGCTGGTTGAAGTAATGACACCAAGCTGTTGAGCAGGGGATGGCAGGGGCTTCTTGTGGCTTTGGTCAAATAATCCTTCGGCATCAAGTTGTTGTTTCAATAATTCAAACTGTTGCTGTAACAGGCCATCACCGGCGGGTTGCATATTTTCAACAATAAGCTGGTAATCTCCTCTTGGTTCATAAAGCGTGATTGTCGCGCGAACCAAAACTTGCTGACCATTTTGTGGCTTGAATGTTACCCGTTGATTGCTACTGCGAAACATTGCCGCCCGCACTTGGGCACGCTCATCTTTCAGCGTGAAATACCAGTGCCCGGAGGAGGGGTGAGAAAAATTGGATATCTCAGCGCTTAGCCAAATTCTGCCCATTTCCATTTCGAGCAGTTGTCGAACCGTCTGATTAAGACGACTGACAGAAAAAATTCCAGTATTAAAAAGTAGTGACATGTGAGAAAGATCAAATTTCAAAACAATAACTTAATATGCTGATACTAACGTTCATCATGAAGTAAGCAAGAAATTTTTTAATAAAATGCTGGAGGCAACCGATTACGTTCTGTATAATGCCACGGCAATATTTTATCCCTTAAATTTTCAGCAGCTTGGTGAGATATTGCTTATGTTACGAATTAAAAAAGAAGCTTTAACCTTTGATGATGTTCTGTTAGTTCCTGCCCACTCTACTGTTTTACCTAACACTGCTGACCTGTCTACTCAACTGACTTCCTCCATTCGTTTGAAAGTTCCTATGTTGTCTGCCGCTATGGATACCGTCACCGAATCTGGTTTGGCTATTGCGTTGGCTCAGGAAGGTGGAATGGGTTTTATCCATAAAAATATGTCCATTGAGCGTCAGGCAGAAGAAGTTAGTCGAGTCAAAAAACATGAGAGTGGGGTAGTGACAGATCCAGTCACTGTGGCACCTAAAACAACGCTGCGTGAAGTTAAGGAATTGACAGAACGTAATGGTTTTGCGGGTTATCCGGTTGTCACTGAAGGAAATGAGTTGGTTGGTATTATTACTGGCCGTGATGTACGTTTCGTTACCGATTTGGATCAGCCTGTTACTGCGGTAATGACGCCTAAAGAGCGTCTGGTGACAGTAAAAGAAGGTGAAGCCCGTGAAGTTGTGTTGCAGAAAATGCACGAAAAACGTGTCGAAAAAGCGCTGGTAGTTGATGAAAACTTTCATCTACTTGGCATGATCACGGTTAAAGATTTTCAGAAAGCAGAACGTAAACCGAACGCCTGTAAGGATGAACGTGGTCGTTTACGTGTTGGTGCCGCGGTTGGTGCCGGTGCTGGCAATGAAACGCGTATTGATGCATTGGTTGCCGCCGGTATTGATGTTCTGCTTATTGATTCCTCGCATGGTCATTCTGAAGGGGTACTGCAACGTATCCGTGAAACCCGTGCTAAATACCCAAATCTACAAATTATTGGTGGTAACGTGGCGACTGGGGAAGGCGCAAAAGCGCTGGTAGAGGCTGGCGTCAATGCGGTTAAAGTCGGTATTGGTCCCGGTTCTATCTGTACTACCCGTATTGTTACCGGTGTAGGGGTACCACAAATTACGGCTATCTCTGATGCTGTTGAAGCGTTGGAAGGCACCGGTATTCCAGTTATTGCTGATGGTGGTATTCGTTTCTCTGGCGATATTGCTAAAGCCATCGCCGCAGGAGCGTCATGTGTTATGGTGGGTTCTATGCTGGCAGGGACAGAAGAATCACCAGGCGAAATTGAGCTCTACCAAGGACGTTCATTTAAATCTTATCGCGGCATGGGATCATTGGGGGCGATGTCCAAAGGTTCTTCTGATCGATATTTTCAAACTGATAATGCCGCGGACAAACTGGTACCGGAAGGTATTGAAGGCCGTGTTGCCTATAAAGGTTTGCTGAAAAACATTGTCCATCAGCAAATGGGAGGCTTGCGTTCCTGTATGGGGCTGACCGGCTGTGCAACTATTGATGAATTGAGAACCAAAGCAGAATTTGTTCGCATTAGTAATGCCGGTATTCAGGAAAGCCACGTTCACGATGTCACCATTATCAAAGAGTCTCCAAACTACCGGTTAGGTTCGTAATCCATATTTATTGTGGCCCATATAAGGGCCACTTATCTTTTATTTGTTACTTGTTTTTTTGGAATTCACCGCACATGACAACTAATATCCATCAACACCGCATTCTTATCCTTGATTTTGGTTCGCAATATACTCAATTAATTGCTCGCCGTATCCGTGAAATCGGGGTTTATTGTGAACTTTGGGCATGGGATGTCACTGAAGAGCAAATCCGCGAATTCAACCCAAGCGGTATTATTCTTTCCGGTGGTCCGGAAAGTACCACAGCACAAGAAAGTCCACGTGCACCTGAATATGTTTTTAACGCTGGCGTTCCGGTTCTGGGCGTTTGCTATGGCATGCAAACGATGTCAGTACAGTTTGGTGGTAAGGTAGAAGATTCTACTGAGCGTGAATTTGGTTATGCCCAGGTTGAAATTAAAGCGGAGAGTGCATTATTCCGTGGGATTCAAGATTCATTAAATGAGCAAGGTAAACCATTATTGGATGTATGGATGAGTCACGGTGATAAAGTTACTGCAATTCCCGAGGACTTTGTCACTATCGCCAGCACTGATACCTGTCCATTTGCCATCATTGCAAATGAAGAAAAACGTTTTTATGGCGTGCAATTCCACCCGGAAGTCACCCATACCCATCAGGGGCAGCGTATATTGGAACGTTTTGTACTGGATATCTGCCAATGTGAAGCGCTGTGGACGCCTGCTTCTATTATCGAAGATACCGTTGTACGCCTGCGTGAACAGGTTGGTGAGGATCACGTTATTTTGGGGCTGTCCGGTGGTGTTGATTCCTCTGTCACCGCATTGTTACTGCATCGCGCAATTGGTAACCGTCTGACCTGTGTATTTGTTGATAATGGTTTACTGCGTTTGAATGAAGCTGAGCAGGTGATGGAAATGTTTGCCGGCAAATTTGGACTGAATATTATTCATGTCCCAGCAGAAGACCGCTTCCTGACTGCACTGGCTGGCATCAATGATCCGGAAGAGAAACGCAAAACAATCGGTCGTGTATTTGTTGAAGTCTTTGATGAAGAGGCGAGCAAACAGGCTCAGGTTAAATGGCTGGCACAGGGCACTATATATCCAGACGTCATCGAATCAGCGGCATCTGCGACAGGCAAAGCACACGTTATCAAATCTCATCATAACGTAGGTGGTTTGCCGGAAGAGATGAAATTGGGTTTGGTGGAACCGCTAAAAGAGCTGTTTAAAGATGAAGTGCGTAAGATTGGTTTAGAATTGGGATTGCCTTATGACATGTTGAACCGTCATCCATTCCCAGGCCCAGGTTTGGGTGTTCGTGTGTTGGGTGAAGTGAAGAAAGAGTACTGCGATTTGCTACGTTGTGCAGATGCTATTTTCATCGAAGAGCTGCACAAAGCTGATTTGTACAATAAAGTCAGTCAGGCGTTTACCGTATTCTTGCCAGTTCGCTCCGTGGGTGTGATGGGGGATGGTCGTAAATATGACTGGGTTGTTTCGTTGCGAGCAGTAGAAACGATTGATTTTATGACCGCACATTGGGCGCATTTACCATACGATTTCCTAGGCCGGGTTTCTAACCGGATCATCAATGAAGTCAATGGGATATCAAGAGTTGTCTATGATGTCAGCGGCAAACCACCTGCGACGATTGAGTGGGAATGATCCCGAATCCGGCATAGACTGGCACTAAAGTGTTGTGGCGGCTGGATCGACTCGGGCGTAGCCTCGCCGATCTGATGCAGATCGTGGCTGACCTTGAGCAGCGCAGCGGGCAGATTGGTTTTCCATGTGTTCGCGGCACTGGCCGAGTTCGAGCGTGGCTTAATCCGGGAGCGGACGCAGGCCGGGCCTGTGGCTGCAAACCGAAGCTGGACGACCAGCAGGTGCGCGAGATCAAAGCCCTGTTGCGCGATCCCGATATTCAGGTGGCCGAGGTGGCCCGCCGTTATGGCGTGTCCCGAACCACACTTTACAAGCATGTCGGCGTCATCACGCCGCGCCAATGAGGATTTGGGATGACCCAACAACTAGACGCCGCAAACAGCGTGCGCAGCAAGGTTACTCCTAGAGCTGTTGCAGTGCCTGTATGTCCCGTCACGGCAGCGACTGAAGCTTTGGCGACAGAGGGCGGGCTCGAAGCCCGAGGGGCCATTTTCACGCGCTTTGAGGTGGTGGATTTCATTCTCGACTTGGTTGGTTACACAGAGGATCAACCGCTTCACGAAAAGCGGCTTTTGGAGCCGTCATTTGGTGGTGGCGACTTTCTGTTGCCGATCATTGAGCGGCTACTGAGTGCATGGCGGGCAGCAAGGCCGAGCGGTTCCGCGCTCGACGAACTAACCGATGCAATCCGGGCGGTGGAACTGCACCACGAGACCTTTAAGAGCACCAAAGCTGCCGTTGTCGCACTGCTCAGGCGGCAAGGGATCGCTGCGAATGCTGCGGTCACGTTGGCTAGTTACTGGCTGTCGCAAGGCGATTTCCTGCTGGCACCGCTGGAGGGGCAATTTGATTTTGTGGTTGGCAACCCACCCTATGTTCGTCAGGAGTTGATTCCGGCACCGCTGCTTGCAGAATATCGTAGTCGTTACCTGACGATGTATGACCGGGCAGATATCTACATTCCCTTCATTGAGCGGTCTCTGTCGGTTTTGTCGGATGGTGGCAGCCTAGGCTTCATCTGCGCTGATCGCTGGATGAAAAACCGCTATGGCGGGCCACTGCGCAGCCTCGTAGCCGAGCGGTTCCACCTGAAAGTCTATGTCGACATGGTGGATACACCTGCCTTCCACTCCGATGTGATTGCCTACCCAGCAATCACTATCATCAGCCGTGAAGTGCCGAGGCCAACGCGCATCGCTTACCGCCCGGCTATTGACCGTGCGACGCTGACCGCATTGGCAGGTTTGCTCAAAGCACCCTCGCTGCCGAAGGAAGTCGGCCCGGCGCGTGAACTTGCCCAAGTGACCAACGGTTCGGAGCCGTGGTTGCTGGAGTCATTCGACCAGATGGCGGTTATTCGCCGTTTGGAGGGGGACTTTCCCCTGCTGGAAGAGGCCGGGTGTAAGGTCGGGATCGGTGTTGCGACTGGCGCGGACAAAGCGTTTATCGGGGATTTCGACGTGCTCAATGTTGAGCCAGACCGGAAGGTGCCGCTGGTAACAACCAAAGACATCATGACCGGCGAAGTGGAGTGGCGGGGTCTGGGTGTTATCAACCCCTTTGCTGAGCAGGGCGGACTGGTCGATCTTGACGAATATCCCCGTCTGCGGCGCTACCTTGAGGCTCGACGAGAGGTGATCGCTGGGCGTCACTGTGCGCAGAAAGCTCCGGCCAACTGGTATCGCACAATTGACCGCATCACGCCGTCGTTGGCTGCGAGGCCAAAGCTCCTGATTCCAGATATCAAGGGACAGGCGCATATCGTCTATGAAGATGGTGAACTGTATCCTCATCACAACCTCTACTACGTCACGTCAGACGACTGGGATTTACGGGCCTTGCAGGCTGTCCTGCTATCCGCTGTCACTCGTCTGTTTGTGGCGACCTATTCAACGAAAATGCGGGGTGGATTCCTACGCTTCCAAGCGCAGTACCTGCGCCGCATTCGCATTCCGCTCTGGGCTGAAGTGCCAGAACCGCTGCGCCGTGAGTTAGCCGAGGCTGCTATCAAACGGGACTTGCAAGCTTGCAACCGGGCTGTGTTCAGGCTCTACGACCTAAGCCAAGAAGAACGATCTGCCCTCGGGGGAAATGGAGAATAAATGGCGCTCGATCTCGTCGACTACGAACAGAAAGCCCGCGAAGCCGTGAAGGAGTTTTGGGGCAACCGCGAAGCAGCAAGACAAAAACAAATAGAGTCGGGCAAGGCCGACCAAGGTGAACGTGCAGGAGTCACCGCTGG
The DNA here is from genome assembly GCF_025384895.1 of Photorhabdus kayaii. Classification (NCBI taxonomy): domain Bacteria; kingdom Pseudomonadati; phylum Pseudomonadota; class Gammaproteobacteria; order Enterobacterales; family Morganellaceae; genus Photorhabdus; species Photorhabdus kayaii. Next base: position 25,123 of record NZ_JAJAFZ010000031.1, on the reverse strand, counting down.
CAAGAACATGGACGGGTTCTTGGCTTTGGTGCTCGACATCATCAAGGCCAATGGGCTAGCCCATGCTGAGATTCACCAGAACCGGGCGATGCTGACCCTGCCCGGATATTTTCGTCCGACTAAACTGTGGGATCTTTTGGTGCTCTACAAGGGACAATTGATCGCAGCCATCGAACTGAAAAGCCAAGTAGGCCCCTCGTTCGGAAACAACTTCAATAATCGAACTGAGGAAGCAATCGGGATGGCTCATGATTTATGGACAGCCTTCCGTGAAGAAGCTTTCGGCAAGCAACCGCGTCCATTTGTAGGGTGGATGATGATGGTTGAGGATGCGCCGGAGTCTCGTAAATCCGTCCGCGACTCGTCGCCACACTTTCCTGTGTTCGAGGAATTCAAGGGTGCGTCATATCTCAAGCGGTATGACCTGCTGTGTCAGCGACTGGTGCAGGAGCAGCTTTACACTACCGCTGCCGTCATCGCGGCGGAGCGCAGCGCGGTGAATACCGGCGATTTCGCGGAACTGTCCTCGATGACCAGCCTCAAGACGTTCGTGGCAGCTTTGGCAGGCCACGTTGCGGCAGAAGCGGCACGGTTGGGCTGAGATAGGAGCACCTATGTCCGATCTTAGCGGGAGTGAACGTCGGAAACTGGAAAGGCTGCTCGGAATGAGCGGCGGGTACGTCCTCAATTTTTCAGACCGAACCTTCGGCGACTTCTTCGTCGAATACCGGGTGGAAATTGATGCCGAACGCTACCGAGTGCGCGGCACGTCGAAGGCTAACCGTATGTGCACCTTCTGGGAGTTGGAGGCGAACTATGTGGTGGGTCGAGTTATCGGCGGTTTGGTCGACTACGCCAGCGAAGGGCAGTGCTTTGGTGACAGCAACCCAGTGCTGATTGACGACTGCCGAAAGATCGCTCAACGGCTTCTCAGTGACCAGCCGGTAGTTGAGCTAGATGCGCTGATAGCCATCGCGGATGAACGAGATTTCGAGGTGGCGGCGGAGCACGTTCGCGAAGCTATCGAGAAAAATCAACCTGAGGGCGGGTTAGATCGGCTTCATACGTTCGTCAACAAGTTCATCCGTGTGACATGTGCGCCTCACGGCATCACGATCACCCGTGACAAGCCGTTGCATAGTGTCTTTGGCGAGTATGTGAAGGCGTTACGTGATGGAGGTCATCTTGAGTCAGTGATGACCGAGCGTATCTTAAAGTCCAGCATCTCGGTGCTTGAAGCCTTTAACGATGTGCGGAACAACAAGAGCTTAGCTCACGACAACCCAATCCTGAATTATGAGGAAAGCCTGTTGATCTTCAATCACGTTGCGGCCTCGGTTCGGTTTATTAAGTCGCTAGAGGCGAGGATAAAAGCTAAAGTGACACAGGAGAAACACGGTGGTTGGGACGAAAGTATCCTTTTCTAGCCGCGATGGCATCGCACGGAACTTGGCTACCAAACCGTGCACTTTGAAAGGAGGGTGGCACCAAATGAAAGATAGATCGCATGATGAGGTCATGGCCGAGCACTTCCGCGCTGATCGACTTATGCAGCGGAGCTGCTTGCCGAAGTCCGTCGCGACGGTGACCCGGCCGAACTGGCCATTCTGTTGCGGCAGATGGCCACGGCCTCGGAGCAGGATGCGAGGTAAGATGCAACCGATGTAGGGCGCAAATTAACCCCTTGATTAGAACGTGGTATTTTTCATGATCTTGTGAGTTCCTGTTGTTGCAATGTGCTGATTTATATGTGTTTTTATTTGTGATATGCACTGTGGATGTTCACTTTAGGTTGTTGTTAAGACTAGGTTTTTTCAGCTTTATTTTGCCCAGAATCTGGACTGGGTTTAATGACAACAAATGGGCTATGTGCACAAATTCCACGACATCTATACCCGTCATCTTTCAAGTTGCCTCTTTGTTGGCTGCACTCACTTCCCCCGGTCACATAGTTAGCTATGCTCCCGAGGATTCGCTCCCTTGCTGTCGCGATGTATCTTGAAATCCATAGGGTATAATCAGCATTGTTTTTTTAGTTGCTCATTCTAACCCTAAGCAAAGGATGGTAAAAAACACCTATTATTAAAGGGGTTTATATCAACAGACATTTATGCGTCATTGACTTACTGTGTGATGGGGCATATGATGACTTCACATACACTTATGACGCACTTAAATATGATATTCATTGAAACTGATATTTTCACTGAGGACTGTAAAGAGTTATTAAGTGGCGATGAATATCGTGAGTTTCAGCAATATCTTGCAGCTAATCCCATAGCTGGAGATGTTATCCAGCGTACTGGCGGGTTGCGTAAAGTCAGGTGGGTCTCTCGTGGTAAGGGAAAGCGTGGTGGTGTACGTATTATTTATTATTACAAGGTGGATGTTTCACATATCCAATTGTTGTTGATTTATAAAAAAGGCACAAAAGACGATCTGAGTGAATCAGAGAAGAAAATCCTGAGAGACTTAAATGAGAGGTGGTAGAGATGGATAGTAAATTATTTGCCAGGCTGACTGAAAGTATGACACAGATGAATGAGATTATTAATAGTGAGCGTGTGCCCTCTCGTGAAATTAATGTTGAGGCGATAAAAGTAAAGAATATTCGCCAAGCGACAGGCTTAAGTCAAACTGGTTTTGCTAAGTTGATTTCCGTTAATGTTGGGACTTTACGCAATTGGGAGCAAGGAAGACGTGAACCAACCGGGCCAGCAAAAGCATTGCTGAAAGCAATAGAAAAAGATCCTATTCATGTTTTAAAAGCGTTGTCTATGTAAATTAATTATTCGTAAGGTATCAAACCTCGTCTCAAGCGGGGTTTTTTCATATCTAGCCGCTTAACTGTGGTTCTTTTATTTTTAACCAATCTGCTCCGACAGTTTTTTTTATAAGTGAAACATGGCAATAAAAGAATTTAAGTGGTGAACTTAGGTACAGGATGTTTGTATTGGGCATAATATCGAATTTCGGTGAAATTGATCTTAATTTATTAAAATATTGTATGAAAATATTCATTATATTTCCTATGTTGTTAGTTATTTCTATTAGTTAAATGATTTATTAACAATGATATTTTATTGGATTTTGATTGAAGAATCATACCTGATAAATAGATTTATGCTATAGAAATATTGCGAGACTCTTCAAAAAAAGGAATGAAAATAATGGAATATAATTTCATTCAAGATAATGATTAATCGTTTATACCGAATGAACTTCAAGATGCTTGAGTCGTCAGATATAAAAACATTTAAATTCAACAACATAATCGTTTTTCAAACATGCACTTTGAAGTATCTTGAGTATATATAGAATTATTAATTAGTATGATTTAAGACGAAAAGTATCAGAATATGCTATAGTGCTGGCTGGTTTTCGCTTATATTTTTGGAATCTTATGTCTTACCAATGTCCCTTATGTCATCAATCTTTATTGCTCATTCGACAGCAATGGCGCTGTGAGAATAATCATCAGTTTGATTGTGCTAAAGAAGGGTATGTTAATCTGATGCCCGTTCAGCATAAAAAATCCAAGGAACCGGGGGATAGCCCGGAGATGATGCAATCAAGAAGAGCATTTTTGGATTCAGGGCATTATCAACCATTACAACAACGGGTTTCGGAATTACTAGAAAAGTATCTGCCAGAAAATGCAGGGAGTTTGCTGGATATAGGATGCGGTGAAGGTTATTACACCGCTGCGGTTGAAGCACAGTTAGGCAAGAGACGTAATCTTAAAATCTATGGGTTAGATGTTGCTAAGATCGCGGTTCGTTATGGCGCTAAGCGCTATCCTGCTGTCAGCTTTTGTGTTGCGTCGAGTCATCGTTTGCCATTTGCCGATAAATCGCTTGCCGGGGTGCTGAGAATTTATGCACCTTGTAAAGCGGAGGAACTGGCAAGGGTGGTTAAGCCACAGGGCATTGTTTTGACAGTCACTCCTGGCCCTCGCCATCTTTATCAGCTCAAAGAGTTGATTTATCAAAATATTCATCTTCATCCATTGAAGGCAGAACCATTGGAAGGATTTGAATTGATAACCGAGCAATCGTTATCTTACCCAATGAAATTAGATGGTGTGCAAGCGTATCATTTATTACAGATGACACCATTTGCCTGGCGAGCAATAGAAGATGTGAAAAAAGAATTGGCAGATAGGGTGCTGTTTGAATGTGAAACTGATTTTATACTGCGGGTCTATCAACGCCTTAATTGATCAAGATTTCAGCCCAAAATATAGCGTTTAACAGATATACCCAATGGATTTCAAGATGGATCGCGACGGCAAGGGAGCGAATCCCCGGGAGCATAGCTAACTATGTGACCGGGGTGAGTGAGTGCAGCCAACAAAGAGGCAACTTGAAAGATGACGGGTATAAATATTTTGGGCTGGTGGCGTTATTTGGCGTACATAAATAATTCGAGATGTTCAAATAAGATATTGAAGCCAATTGCAATTAGAATCAGCCCACCAATAAGTTCAGCGCGTTTGCCTAACCGTGGGCCAATATAACGGCCAATTAACATACCCAATGTTGCCATAATCATTGTCATCATTCCGATAGCCATCGCAGTATGTACGATATTGACTTCAAGGAACGCTAGCCCAATACCAATTGCCATTGCATCCAGGCTGGTGGCAATGGCTGTTGTTATCAACACTATTGAGTTATTACGGCAGGGTGATTCACTCTTTTTTTCCTGATTTGCTTTAAAACTCTCTGTTATCATTCTACAACCTAGAACAAATAACAGCGCGAAAGCAATCCAGTGATCCCATTCCATAATATACTGGCTGGCGTAAAGCCCTATCGACCAGCCAATCAATGGGGTACAGGCTTCTACTAAGCCAAATATCAAACCTGTACGGATTGCTTCACGAAAATGCGGTCTATGTAGTGCGGCCCCTTTACAAATTGCAGCAGCAAAGGCATCCATTGAGAGTGCTAAAGCCAGGATAAGGGTTGCGTACATATTCATTAATATAGCCTCGGTTGGGTGTTTCCATATACATATAATCCACCCCCAACCAATGATGGTGTTATATGCAATGGTCTTGCCAACCGAATTAATAGCTATCCCATTAGGCTATTTTTTTGCTATTTTGAGCAACAATAATGCCTGTTAAGATAGCAATAAGGCTACCCGCACCACGTTTATTTTGTAACGAGCGTGTTGATACGGGCTTTTCAGAGAAATTAACTAAATCGCTTCTCTGAAACAGGCTACTCCCCATGACAATTTAAAAGATAGCACAATAATTCAAAAAGGGAAAATAATATTATTTTTAGGGTTAAGGCAGGATATTGATAATAATTATCATTATCTGTTTTATAGGGAAAATAAAAGTCAGCGTAAGGCTGACTGTTTATTATTTACTTTTTTATTTATTATTTTTTCTTATCTATCTGTTTTCGATGAGAAATTTATAAATTCTTTCTAAATCATCAATTTTGCTTACTGATATATATAATTTCTTGTTTTCTAAACCAATAACCAGAATGCCATCTTCAGATAAATTCATAGTTTTTATCCGGTTATAGGAAATAAAGGTATTTACATAGAAGAAACCGTTATTTTTAAAAAATAATTTAGGCGACCGTATATAGGCAATATAAATAGTCACCAGGATAGTAAACAGCAATAAATATGTGGTTAAACGGCTACCATAAGCAGTAATATTATTATAAACAACAATAAGTATCAGGATAATAAAGATGAGTGCATCAATTTTATGTTTTCTTTTTAGCTTTATTTGTAAGTAAGTTTTCCCTTTTAGAAAATTAACCACGAATTCATCATAAACAGCAAAAGCTAGCATGAGTACGATTAAACCAGCTAATACTATATCATTAAGGCTCATTCCTTATCCTTGCATTGTCATGAAAAAGAAAATATGGGGAGGAGTTCCTCCCCGAATGATATTGTACTAGAGACCAAGGAAACCAAATTTGGCACCAATAATCCCCAGGATAAAGAAACCAATAATGATCCACAGGGCATTGACTTTATGTCGTAATAACCACATACAAGAAAATGTCAGCAAAAGTGGTACCAAGCCTGGCATCAATTGATCGAGGATATTTTGAACCGTGGTTATTGTCTTTTCACCTGTCTGTTGGTTAGGAATTTCTGATACAACCAGTGGGATATTGACTTTCGTCCATTTATTAACTAATGCCCCCATAACAAATAGACCAAGGATTGACGCTCCTTCCGTCATTTTTTGCAAGAAGCCACCACCCATATCTTGAACGATATTGATCCCTTTCTTATAACCATAAGAGATACCTGAATAGAGAACTAACAGGCGTACCAGATTGAATAAGAAAAAGAACAAGACAGGCCCAAGCCAACTGCCACTCATTGCCAGGCCAGCACCCAAAGCAGCAAATACCGGGCGGACTGTCCCCCAGAAAATAGGGTCACCAACACCGGCCAATGGCCCCATCAGACCGACTTTGATACCGTTAATCGCACCATCATCAATCGTTGCGCCATTAGCACGCTGTTCCTCCATTGCCAGAGTGACACCCAGTACAGGTGCGACGACGTAAGGGTGAGTGTTAAAGAATTCGAGGTGGCGTTTGAGTGCCTGTTTACGCTCATCGGTGTTTTCTGGATACAAACGACGAAGAGCTGGCACCATAGAGAAACAGAAACCCAAAGCCTGCATACGTTCAAAGTTCCATGAACCTTGAAATACATTAGAACGGAGAAATACACCACGGATATCACTGGGTGTCAGTTTTTTCTGGTCTGCTGTCTGAGCAGGCGTTTTTGTTGTATCTAACATGTTGCTCATCCTTTTAATCTAATTCGTTATCAAGGTCGTTATTGGTGTGTCCAGGGGTAGCCACTACCTGAGATTTGTTATATTTAGGGCTTAGCTGGATGTACAGCACAGCCATAACAATACCAATAATGCCTAATGCAACTAGGTTAAACTCAGTGAATGCCGCTGTGACGAAACCGAGATAGAAGAAGGGCATTAGGTAACCGGCACGCATCATGTTGATAACCATTGCGTAACCCACAACGACGATCATACCCCCGGCGATGTTCAAGCCATCTGTTACCACTTTTGGAATAGAAGCAAGTAACTGCTGGACTTCGTTGGTACCAACCGATAGTGCAACGATCAGGGCCGGGATGGCGATACGCATAGCCTGGAGCAGTAATGCGGATAGATGGATAAAGCTAATCGCACGCAGGCTGCCACGTTCTGCCGCGTTGTCAGCAGCATGCTGAAAGGCGACTGTGATGGTACGCACAATGATAGTCAGCACTTGCCCTGCTGCTGCCAGTGGAATAGCCAAAGCGATACCTTCACCGATATCACGACCACCCGCGATGACCAGAATCGTTGAGATGATTGATGCTAAGGCCGCATCCGGCGCAATTGCAGCACCGATATTCATCCAGCCAAGAGCGATCATCTCTAGCGTACCACCGATAATGATACCGGTTGTCATGTCACCAAGAATGATCCCGATTAAGGTGCAGGCCACGAGTGGGCGGTGGAATTGAAATTCATCAAGAATGGAATCCATTCCGGCTATACAAGCTACGATGAATATCAATACAATTTGAACAACGGTAATTTCCATTGTTTGTCTCCTGTAACCAAATTAAATTTGGTGAGAAATTTTTGTCATTGAGTGATTTTTGTTGTTGAGTAATAGTTAAATTGCTCTGATCTGATTTTCGTTTTTAACCTTCTGGAGTAGATCCATCATTTGTAAGCGGCTGTCACTAGCAACCTTACGGGCTTCAAGTTCAATGCCTCGTTCGTTTAGTTTTTTGAAGGCTGCAATATCGGTTTCATCAACGGATATTGCGTTGTTAACTTGCGTTTTTCCCTGACGGAAAGCCATTCCACCAATGTTGACAGAAGTGATATCGACACCGTCTTCGATTAAACGCAAAACATCTGTTGGGTTTGTAAACAGCAACATGACACGTTCATTGGCATATTTCGGGTTGTTATAAACGCGAACACATTTTGCAACGTCAACAACGTGAGCACTGAGCCCCGGTGGAGCAACTTGTTTTAGCAAGGTGGTACGGACAGTATCAGCAGCAACTTCATCGCTGACGACAATGATCCGTTTGACATTGGTTTCTTTTGTCCAACGTGTAGCAACCTGACCATGAATGAGGCGGTCATCAATTCGAGCCAGGGCAATTTTCATATGACCACCGGTTGATGGTGCAAATGAAGGTGCCGCAACGGATGCCACGGGCTTGGCTGGTTCAGCTTTTTGAGGTTCTTCTGTTTTCAGGGCCCGGATGCCTTCTTTCCCGGTTTCCAGAGCAACAGAAACCAGTTCTGCCAGAGATGGGTCATCATCTCGACACATAAAGGTTTCAACCAGCATTGGAACGTTAACTCCGGTGATGATCTCATAATCCTCTTTATCTACGGCGATACGGCTAGCCGCGTTGAATGGACTTCCTCCCCATGTATCGACAAGAAATAGTACACCTTGCGCTGTATTAAGCGTTTCCAGTTTACTGTTGTATTTTTCAAATAAGGTATCGGCATTTTCACCAGGAACGAAGTCAATGTAAGAAACATTTTCTTGCTCTCCAATTAACATCTCTGCGGTACGAAGCAGTTGCTCAGCCGCAGCCCCGTGTGTGCCAATCATAATGGCTATACTCACTTGTTTTCCCCTCTGTTAACAATATATACCCGTTATCTTTCAAGTTGCCTCTTTGTTGGCTGCACTCACTCACCTCGGTCACATCGTTATCTATGTTCCCGGGGATTCGCTCCCTTGCCGTCGCGATCCATCTTGAAATCCATTGGGTATCAACGCAGGATTATTACAAAGTTACTGCAATAATTTTGATGAATCATTCCTCCAATAAAAATCTTATTTGTATGAATAGTGACCTTTTATCAATATGATACCTAAATATTTGACTTGATTTAGACTTTATCTCTTATTGACTGAAAAAATCGGCTGTTAGATTAACATTAGAAATACCAGAGGAAAATTGCTGTCAGTCAGAAAAAATGAAATAGATAAAAATGTTAACCACAAAACAATTTAATAAGCTAAAAATTGCAAAATTAATTTATAATTATCTATAATTTGCTTATTGTTAGATATTTATTCTGTTTTCGATAACATCTTATTAGTTTAAAATGGAAAACATATTCATCTTTTTAGATCAAAAGATGATCATTCCACGTTTTGGTCAAAAAATATCCCAACCATAGGGTAGGGATATTTTCATTACAGAAGCATTTATTGATTAAAAAACAAGTTATTTATTTGATTAATCACACTGAACTTTAATTGCTAACCCACCGCGGGATGTTTCACGATATTTAGCGTTCATGTCTTTACCTGTTTCGTACATGGTTTCAATAACTTTATCGAGAGAAACGCGCGGTTCACTGGTACGGCGCAAAGCCATGCGTGAAGCATTGATTGCTTTTACTGACGCAATGGCATTTCGTTCAATACAAGGTACTTGTACCTGGCCTGCTACCGGGTCACAAGTAAGGCCGAGGTTATGTTCCATACCGATTTCAGCCGCAATACAGACCTGTTCAGCACTGCCACCGAGCAATTCAGCAAGGCCGGCTGCTGCCATCGAGCAGGCAACACCTACTTCCCCTTGGCAACCCACTTCAGCTCCAGATATCGATGCATTCATTTTATATAGGATGCCAATAGCGCCAGAAGCCAGGAAATAGCGGATATAGAGCTCTGGTGTTACAGGTTCAATGCAATGGTTGTAATAAGCGAGTACGGCAGGAACAATGCCACAAGCGCCATTGGTTGGTGCGGTAACAACACGCCCACCCGCAGCATTTTCTTCATTGACAGCCAAGGCAAACATATTCACCAAATCCACGACATTCATTGGATCATTAGATAAATTATTTGATGAGGTTAGCATACGATGTAATGCCGCTGCCCGGCGTGGTACACGCAGTGGGCCAGGTAAAACCCCTTCGGTGTTCAAACCACGTTCAATACAAGCCTGCATGGTATCCCAGACATCGGCAAAATAGGCATTAATTTCTTCTTTGCTGTGGAGATCCAGCTCGTTTTTCATCATTAAACCGGAAATAGATAACCCGGTTTTATTACAATTCATCAGTAATTCTTTTGCTGAATTGAATGGATATGAAACTGGTTTGGTATCCTGAGAGGGTTTACCAAAGTGTTCTTCATCAACAATAAAACCACCACCAATCGAGTAGTAGGTTTTGCTATAAACTTTTTTGTCCCCCGCGAATGCGTGAATTTGCATGCCGTTTTCATGTAATGACAGATTATCACTTCGGAAAACCATGCCGCTATCACGTGGGAAATCGACTTCATGTAAACCGTTGGCTAGTTTAATACGCTGTGTTTGCTCTACATCACGAATAAAACCGGGGATCGAATCAATATCAACGGTGGCGGGTAAATTACCTGCCAGACCCATGATAATGGCGATATCCGTATGATGACCCTTGCCGGTTAATGAGAGTGAGCCGTAAACATCGACGGCTACACGCGTGATAGAAGGCATTAATCCCTGGTTTACCAGATCGTCGACAAACTGTTTGCCGGCTTTCATCGGGCCAACCGTATGAGAGCTAGATGGGCCAATACCGACCTTAAACATGTCGAAAACGCTAATCACGCCAGACTCCTTAAAAAAGATAGAGATATAGTTATATATATTGAGGTACGCTACTTTACTGTGATTTAGTCGTGTTGATAAGGGAGTTTACAGGTTTTTTTGAATTATGATAGCAACAGCGATAAAGATGGATAAAAAAAATACAAATTTGTTATCCTTAAATGATTTGGATCAAACCTGAATTTGTTGAGCTAATTGATGAATTATTGTCGCTGTTAATCCCCAAATGAGATGCTGCTGATACCAGTAAAAATAGATACGATGCCGCTGACCACGGCGACTAACATCAAGATAATGATAACTCGAAAGTGAGAGCGCTTCAGATAGAGGAACTTCGAATATTTTGGAAACTTCTGCCGGGTTGCTGTGGAAGGATAATCCGGGGGGCAATAATCCGACAATAGGCGTCACCAGATAGCCACTGATGCTATTTAAAGGAGCGAGTTGTCCCAGAACCTGAACTTTCTGATGAGGTATGTTAACTTCTTCTTCCGCTTCCCGTAGTGCTGTCGCGATTATTGATTTATCTTTAGGATCAGCAACCCCCCCCTGGAAAAGCGACTTGACCGGCATGTGATCGTAAAGTGGCGGAGCGTCGGGTCAATAATAACGTTGGCTTCGGTTTGCAGATGATTGGTAATAATACCGCAGCATGGCGGTTGTTATCTGAAAGCCGTTTAGGTGGTGGTGGAAGTTGTAACTGAAATCTGTTAACGAAATCAGACAGTGATATCATATTACTTTTATTTTCCCTAGTTGCGGCAAGATACGATTCAACTTATCAAATGTTTCCTGATACTCTTTTTCAGCAATGCTGTCGGCAACGATTCCGCCACCGGCCCAGCAATATATTTTTTCTTTCTCAGTTAAGAGGGTACGAATGGTGATATTGCTGTCCATTGTGCCACAGAAACTAATATAGCCAATTGAACCACAATATCCATGTCGGCGGTGAGGTTCAAGCTCTTCTATTATTTCCATTGCTCTGATTTTAGGAGCTCCGGTAATAGAACCACCGGGAAAACAGGCGCGTAATAAATCCGTAGCATCCGTGGTTCTGCAACCAAAATATCGAACCGGTTATGGGGATGGTTGGCCGCACCAGAATGGAGCAGCATTGCCCAAGACTGATTTGAAATCGGCGCGAAATAGTTGATGGCAGCGTCTGGTTGATAGGGTAATTGCCGTTTTTGTAGTGAAATGCTCATTATAGTGTTGGTTTAGCAATTGTAATGCAAAAGTTAGTCTTGATTTTAATCCTTACAGATTAACATAGAAATCCATTCCTTACTTGAGTTAAAAATCGCTATACTCTTCAGCATAGATCACTTTATAGAGGTTATTATCATGTTTTCAGAGATGCCAACTTTATCCCATGAGGAACAGCAACGAGCGGTAGAAAAAATTCAGCAATTGATGGTTGAAGGAATGAGCAGTGGCGAAGCGATTGCGTTGGTTGCACAAGAACTTCGTGAGCGACATCGAGGAAAAGAGCAGGTTAATGTGGTGTTTGATGATGAAAAATCAACATAATTAAATTATTTATTTAACAATAATCACACATTTATTTTACCTGACATGTTAGGTTAGCTCCATATTTAATCTCTTACTTTGAGATATTAACGGGAGGTAGTATGAAAGCATGTCATATCATTAACAGAGTTAGCCTATCAGGTGCAGCACTTTTGCTCACGGTTTCATTCACAGTATCTGCTGTGTCGGAGAACAAACGTGTTGATAAATTTATTTCTTGCGACAATTTAACTAAATCGCAAATTGCCGCTCAAGTAAAGCGTGATTTTCTGCAAAACCGCATTAACCATTGGTCAGAAGATAGAAAGCAATTGGGAACGTCTAAACCAGTGGTGTGGGTAAAGGCGGAAAATATCACTGGCGATAAAGATATATTAAAAATTCCGCTGACTGTTCGTGGTTCTAAGCGTGACAAAGATTACCGTGTTGTCGTTGATTGTCAGCAAAATACGATTAGCTATAGTGAATTGAAATAACATTTTCTGATAGTTATGTCTACCCGTCATTAGACGGATACCAGATTTGGTGTTAGCCAGTAAAGGAAATGTTATGTCAGAATTGAGAAAATTATATCCGGCTTGTGAAGCTTATCGTTCGGGGTATTTGGATACAGGCGACGGTCATCAAATTTATTGGGAATTGTGTGGTAATCCTGTAGGTAAGCCGGCTGTATTTATTCATGGTGGGCCGGGTGGTGGTATTGCTTCTTATCACCGTCGGTTATTCGACCCGAAGAAATATCATGTCATGTTATTTGATCAGCGTGGTTGTGGGCGTTCAAAACCTCATGCCAGTTTGGAAAATAATACCACTTGGCATTTAGTTGAAGATATTGAGCGCTTACGTCAATTGATGGGAGTAGAAAAATGGCTGGTATTTGGTGGTTCGTGGGGTTCAACCTTATCTTTAGTTTACGCCCAGACTCATTCCCAACACGTTTCTGAATTAATTCTTCGGGGAATTTTCTTGCTGAGACCACAAGAGTTGCACTGGTATTATCAGGATGGTGCTTCTAATTTCTTCCCTGACAAATGGCAACGAATGGTATCTATTTTATCGGAAGGAGAACGAAAGGATGTGATCAGAGCATATAATAAGCGGCTGACTAGTAATGATCTTCGGGTGCAATTAGAAGCCGCGCGTCTCTGGAGTTTATGGGAAGGAGAGACGGTAACATTGCTTCCTTCAAATAATGTAGAGTGTTTTACGGAAGATGAGTTTGCTTTGGCATTTGCTCGGATTGAGAACCACTATTTTATCAATGAGGGTTTTATGAATGAGGAGCAGCAACTGTTGAATAATATTGACGTTATACGGGATATTCCGGCAGTTATCATTCATGGCCGATATGATATGGCGTGCCGGGTGCAAAATGCTTGGGATCTAGCGCAGGCATGGCCGGAAGCGGAATTACATATCATTGAAGGAGCAGGGCATTCATTTGATGAGCCGGGTATTTTACATCAGCTTATTAGTGCAACAGATAGGTTTGCAGATCAGTAATTGGATATACCCGTTATCTTTCAAGTTGCCTCTTTGTTGGCTGCACTCACTCACCCCGGTCACATAGTTATCTATGCTCCCGGGGATTCGTTCCCTTGCCGTCGCGATCCATCTTGAAATCCATTGGGTATATAATCACCGGTTATCCGGTGGTTACCCATTCTTACTGGATGATCAGCGGCCTTTTGGCTCGTAGGGTAAATTGGAAAATTGTTTGGATAATTGGCGATAATGCACTAAACGTTGTTGAAAATATTGCCGCAGATGTTCGGGTTGTTCTTGTTCAACTGTATCAGGAAGTACCGGCATATTGTAACGTTCCTTAAAGGCTACGCCAGAAGCTGCCAAATCAACATTCACTTTGTCCATATTCTCTGTAGAAAGTTCGGCCAGATTATGTTTCATCAGTGTCTCTCTCATTCACAAAGTGATAAAACTAATCCAGACAGGTTTTTCTGGCAAGGTCTGAATTGATTATTTTATAAATATAAATAATATTCATTATCATTAAATATCAAAATTCCTTGATGAAGATTATTTTGTAAATGTGATTCATTTTCATTTAAATATATTAAATGAGATTCATTTTCATATTTTTATTAAAAAATATATTTATATTTCAATGTGATACTTATTTTTGATTTATTTTTATTATTGGGTTTTATTATTTTCATTTAATTGGCATAATGTAGTCCAATTAATAACTGGAGTATCTATTATGTTAAATCAAGAAATGGTTAATAAATTAAATGAGCAGATGAATCTGGAGTTCTATTCTGCGAATTTATATCTGCAAATGAGTGCATGGTGTAGTGAACAAGGGTTACCAGGTGCCGCTGCGTTTTTTAAATCGCACTCTCAGGAAGAGATGCAGCATATGCATCGCTTGTTTGAGTATCTGAGTGATACAGGCGCAATGCCACGTTTGGGGCAAATTGATGCACCTGTGGCCGATTATGAATCTATATCTCATGTACTCAATAGAACTTATGAACACGAGCGATTTATTACTGCCGAAATTAATAAACTTGCTCATTTGGCGATAACCATGCAGGATTATTCTACTTTTAACTTTCTGCAATGGTATGTAGCAGAACAGCATGAAGAAGAGAAATTGTTTAAATCTATCCTTGATAAACTGGATATGGTTGGTGAGGATGGTAAAGCACTTTTCTTATTAGATAAGGATCTGAAAGGTCTGTCTACTGCAAATCCTGTCTAATGAAAGGGAATTAATTAGCCGCAGTAGTCGCAATAACTTTAGGTATTTAAAGTCAATGCTGCGGTTTTCCTTTATTTTTGCGCGATAGTTCACAAGACGAAATTCTTATTGTAAGTTATCGCAGATAAAATAATTCTTTTGATATAAAATGATGACAATTTATAGCGATTCATTTGAAAATTAAGAGGTTATTGATGACCATTAGCACAATCCGCTCTTTTGGCCGAAAATTATCTGCTTTAATTGTCCTTTTTGTTGCCATATCTTGCCAGCAAGCTTTGGCCCATGCGCATTTAACAGAACAAATTCCGGCAGAAGATACTACAGTAGAAAATACACCGCAGGTGATCACGCTAAGCTTTTCTGAAGGTATTGAGCTGAGTTTTAGTAAAGTAAAAGTGATTGGCCCGGAAAATAAACTCATTAAAACGGGAAAGTTGAAGCTTGATCCGGCAACTAATACAAAACTTATTCTTCCTATCGAAGATAAACTGGCGACAGGGAGATATGATGTTAACTGGAGCGTGGTCTCTGTTGATGGGCATAAGACTAAAGGTGCCTATAGCTTTACAGTGAAATAATTATGTCTCTAGCGGCGCTGTATATTCTTTGTCGCTTCACTCATTTCGTGGCAGTTATGTTAGTGTTTGGCTTTAGCATATTTACTGCCATATTGGTTCCTGAGCGTTTATCTGTTCTGATTGATGCACGCCTTCGTTTAGGGGTAATTATCAGTACAGTTGTGACATTAGTAACAACAATTGGATGGTTGGCAATTCAATCGGGAATAATGGGTGATGGTTGGCAGGATATTTGTAATCTAGAAATCTGGTTGGCAGTATTGGGAACAACTTTTGGTAAAGTTTGGCAATGGCAAATACTGGTTTCAATAGTTGCTACAGGGTTTTTGTTTATCGGTAAACAAAAAGCCAGAAATATTTTGATGTTAATCAGTTCTGCTGTTTTACTCTCCTGCCATGCTTTTATAGGCCATTCGGTAATGCATGATGGGATAACAGGTGTTTTTTCTCAGATTAATCAGGTAATTCACTTAGTGAGTGTTGGATACTGGTTTGGTGGATTATGGCCGTTTTTGTTATGCTTGCAATTTTTACGGATACAAAATGAATTGGCTATAGGGTTGGATAAACAGATTATGATCTCCATGATGCGTTTTTCCACGTATGGTCACGTTGCTGTAACCCTGATTATCATTACTGGCATTATAAGCAGCTTAATTTTGCTACCGAACTGGCCGAAATATAGCGGTAGTGAATATCAATCCATGCTATGGCTGAAGATAGCATTGGTGGTGGGTATGGTGATGCTTGCATTAATTAACCGCTATATCTTGGTTCCTAAACTGAAGCAACCTGGCCGCTATCAATTGTTGATTATCAATAGTTGGGTTGAAATTATTCTTGGAGCATTGGTTCTATTATGTGTTGCTGTTTTTGCTACTTATCAACCGATTTGATTTTCTTAATTAATTATCTGTCTCAATAGGTGCTATTGGTATATACCCGTTATCTTTCAAATTGCCTCTTTGTTGGCTGCACTCACTCACCCCGGTCACATAGTTACCTATGCTCCCGGGGATTCGCTCCCTTGCCGTCGCGATGCATCTTGAAATCCATTGGGTATATAGATAGTGTGTGAAAAGATCCATTTCGCTCGCTTTTATATCTACATTGGTAACTATTATGAAACGTTTACTTTTATTAATTTCCTTGCTTTGTCTCTCTTTTCAAAATGTTGCTGCACCGATTGAAACGGTGAGTAAGCTACAATTTGGTGATAAATGGGCATTTACGCGGGAAGAGGTGATGTTGGATTGCCGAGCAAATAAGGCTCTGTTTGTGATTAATCCAAGTACGTTAGTGCAATACCCATTGAATGATATAGCCACGGATATGATGAAGGTGGGGAAAGTGAATGCTAAGTCTTTGGATATTATTCTATTGGATGATAGCAAAAATCCGACCCAAAAAATGAGTATAGAGCCATTCCAACAAGCAGCTTTAGCATTGTGCGATAAGAGATAATGTCATTGAGTAAGCAATATACCCGTTATCTTTCAAGTTGCCTCTTTGTTGGCTGCGCTCGCTCACCCCGGTCACATAGTTTGCTATGCTCCCGGGGATTCACTCTCTTGCCGTCGCGATGCATCTTGAAATCCGTAGGGTATAGCGTCTATTTTGGCTTAATGGAAGATGTTGTTTTTGATTATTTATTATCCAAAAAGTTGGTAAAATGCAAGTATGTCAGCTACTCTTTAAATTGTAAGTTGTTTTTCGTCTCAATGACACTTTTAGCGCACGGCTCTTAAGAGCCATTTTCCCTAGGCCGAGTAGAGGAGTCAACTCGGCCTCTTTTTGTCACAAGTTTTGTGGACATCAGACCACCCTCATAACCCATGCATGTTTTTGTCTATCATAATGCTTTCGGTAGAGAAGAATGTGTTTATCGTTTAGTAAGGCGGGAATACTGGTATGTTCATCCCATCCATCCAACTGCATACAAAGTTCATGGTCGGAATTACAAGGAATGCTAATGGTGATATCGTCCTCTTGGGAAGGTGAAGAGAGAATAGCATCATCAATTTCGTAGCTGGAAATTCTTAATTTTGTCTGGTTCATGATTGCTCCTTAACTTTTATATAACAGGTAAGACCAGCGTGACCATCATTGAGAATAGATCAAATAGCTGAGATTTCCAGTAATAATATTTTCTGTGCTGGATAATCGGTAGATGATATTGCTGTTATAATGATCTGTTCTAAAACTTACTCTTGTCATATTGCTTTTTTTATCTCTGTTATTCTTTGACCTTTTATACATTCAGTAGGAAATATTTATTTGGTGTGGTAGTAAGGACTCAAAGTGTTGGTGGTGGTGTGGTAAATGCAATAATTCTATGGATAACTTGTTTGAATGTTTAGTTTTTTTACTACACTACTAGTCAACTCTCAAATGAAAGGGGCTAATGAACGATACTGTTATCAGATAATTGATCTTTATAATTGTGTAAAAACTCAATTTGATTTTATTGTATGAGGGCATAGAGGCACTAACAGTGAATCATATTCATACTGGTTGTACCTCTGATAATGTTTTGGTGAAGTGGTGTGATATCTCACTAGCCTTTGCAAGTATTCAATAAATATAATTAAAGAATATCTTATTGAGGACAGTAAAAAATTTACGTCAGTGTGACAGACTGTTAACCTTATTGTTATGGGCACTTGATGTTTTTTTGATATAAAAATAGAGATGCGTTTTGTGAATTTCATCGGATAGGTCAATTATGAATAAAAATGAGTTCTATCGGGAGCTTACGGGAGACCTAAAAGCTCTGTTGTCTGGTGAGTATGACTTAATAGCGACGCTGGCTAATACCAGTGCATTGTTGTATGAACGTTTGCATGACGTTAACTGGGTTGGCTTTTACCTGATTGATGGTAATACGTTGGTGTTAGGACCATTTCAGGGAAAAGTTGCTTGTGTCAGAATACCTGTTGGCAAGGGGGTATGCGGAACGGCTGTATTGAAAAAGCGTATCCAGCGTGTTGATGATGTTCATGCGTTCCCTGGTCATATCGCCTGTGATGTTGCTAGTAACGCTGAAATTGTGTTGCCGTTGATCGTAAGCGATAGAATTATCGGTGTATTGGATATTGATAGTACGGTCTTTAATAGGTTCGACCAGAAAGACGAATTTGGCTTACAAGCCCTTATTGATGGGCTTTGTGCTCATTTAGAACAGTGCGTTGTGCCGAAATATGTTGAATTGAATGTAACTTAACATATGGATAACGTGGCATTTATCAGCAACGCTATTATAATGACGCCAGTTCATGCCTATGCTGGTTGGCAAAACCGTTGTAATCAGGAAATTTCATGGAAAATCAACCTAAGTTGAATAGTAGTAAAGAGATTATTGCTTTTTTAGCTGAGCGTTTCCCGCTCTGTTTCGTAGCCGAAGGTGAAGCTCGTCCTTTAAAGATCGGTATTTTTCAAGATATCGTTGAACGTATTCAGGACGAAGAGTGTTTAAGTAAAACACAACTGCGCTCCGCCTTGCGTCTGTACACATCAAGTTGGCGTTACCTGTATGGTGTGAAAGAAGGTGCGCAGCGTGTTGACCTTGATGGTAATTCATGCGGTGAATTGGAAGCGGAACACATTGAGCACGCTCTTCAGCAACTGACTGAAGCTAAAGCACGGGTTCAGGCACAGCGTGCAGAGCAAAGAGCTAAAAAACGTGAAGCTGAAAATGTGGCTGCTGGTGAAAAAAATGAACGGCCCACAGCCAAGAAACCAGCTCCTCGTCGCCGCGCTAATAATACTGAGGGGGAAAAACGGCAGCCACCACGTCAGCAAAAGCGCCCTCAGCAAGCACGTAAACCAGTTGCTAAACCTGCTCAACCTGTACCGATTCAGATTGTCGATGTTTCATCGCTGAAAATTGGTCAGGAAATTAAAGTAAGAGTGGGTAAAAGTTCAGTGGATGCTTCTGTGCTTGAAGTCGCCAAAGATGGTGTACGGGTACAATTGCCTTCCGGTTTGGCAATGATTGTACGCGCAGAACATTTACAGTTCTGATACGGAGGCCGACCTGGGCATGAACAAATTCGTCAGACTGGCTTTTGTTTTAGGTGTTTCAATTTTTGGTACTTGTTATGCAAATACAAACAGTCCAGTGGCTGTTCCTGTTGGTATTGAACAATTACCTATATTGAAGCAAGAGCCTCAGCATTCAACAGTTAGCGAGCGGGTAACATCCCGCTTCACTCGTTCTCATTATCGCCAATTTGATTTAGATGGTGATTTTTCGGCAAAAATATTTGACCGCTATCTTAATATACTGGATTACAGCCATAACATATTATTGGCGTCAGATGTTGCTCAGTATGCCGATAAGAAAAAGTTGTTAGGCAAGGAATTGGAAAATGGGAATCTGGAAATTCCGTATGACTTGTTTAATTTGTTACAGAAACGTCGCTTTGAGCGTTATCAGTACGCTTTATCGCGTCTTGAACAGCCAATGAATTTTGATGGTAACGATACAATTGATGTTGATCGTTCCAAAGCCCCTTGGTCACAGAGTGTGGAAGAGCTAAATAAACTTTGGGATGCTAAAGTTAAATATGATTGGCTCAACCTCAAGCTCAGCGGCAAAGAGGACAAGAAAATCAAAGAGATGCTCACCAAACGCTATCAATCCGCGTTAAAACGTCTGACACAAAGCCAGAGTGAAGATGTTTTCCAATTGATTATGACTGCGTTTGCCCGTGAAATTGATCCTCATACCAATTATCTTTCACCACGCAATACTGAACAGTTTAACTCAGAAATGAGTCTTTCCCTGGAAGGGATTGGTGCTGTTTTGCAAATAGATGATGACTACACAGTTATAAATTCTTTGGTTGCTGGTGGACCTGCCGCCAAAAGCAAAGCATTAAACGTGGGTGATAAGATTATCGGCGTTGCCCAGTCAGGAAAGTCTATGGTGGATATTATTGGCTGGCGTCTGGATGATGTGGTTGCGCTGATTAAAGGTCCTAAAGGGAGTAAAGTGCGGCTTGAGGTTATTTCTGATACCAAAGGGGCAAAACCGCGTACTGTTATTTTAACTCGCGAACAGATCCGTTTGGAAGATCGGGCTGTGAAGATGTCAGTTAAGACCATGGGTCAGGAAAAAGTGGGCGTGCTTGATATCCCCGGTTTTTATGTTGGTTTGACTGATAATGTTAAAACTCAATTACAAAAACTGACCAAACAGCATGTCAGTGCTATTGTCATTGATTTGCGTAGCAATGGTGGTGGCGCACTGACAGAGGCGGTTTCTTTATCAGGCTTGTTTCTCCCAAGTGGCCCGGTTGTCCAGGTTAGAGATAATAATGGGAAAATTCGTCAGGATTCTGATACTGATGAAGTGGTGTACTATAAAGGACCTTTGGTTGTTCTGGTAGACCATTTTAGTGCTTCTGCTTCTGAAATTTTTGCCGCAGCAATGCAGGATTATGGGCGAGCGTTGATTGTTGGTGAACCGACTTTTGGTAAAGGTACAGTTCAGCAATATCGTTCTTTGAGTCGTATTTACGATCAAATGATGCGTCCTGATTGGCCATCACTGGGGTCTGTCCAATATACGATTCAGAAGTTTTATCGTGTGAATGGCGGTAGTACTCAGCGTAAAGGGGTTACTCCTGATATCGTAATGCCTACGGGGGTTGATCCGGCAGAAACCGGGGAAAGTTTCGAAGATAATGCTTTGCCTTGGGATAGCATTCCTCCTGCCCGTTATACAGGGTCTAAAATTATTGCTGCATTGGTTCCTCAGTTGAATGTTGCTCACAATGCCCGCATTACAACTGATCCAGAATTCAAGTATATCAATGAGGATATTGCTCACTATAAGGCGCTGAAAGAGCATAAAAATATTGTTTCTCTGAACTATGCACAAAGAGAGAAAGAGAATAAAGAAGCGGATGCTCTGAAGTTGAATCGCATAAATGATCGCTTTAAACGCGAGGGTAAAAAACCGTTAACTTCACTGGATGATTTGCCTAAAGATTATCAGGGGCCAGATCCCTATCTCGATGAGTCAGTGAAGATTGCACTTGATTTAGCGCACCAACCTGCTGAGAAAATGTTGGCTAAGTCTAAGTAAAATAATGGGTTAAAGCCTGTTAATGATTAATGCCCAATATCGTTTGCTTGGGATGTTTTGAGTGAATGGTATATTGGGCTGTCAGTAATATAAACAGTCTTTTTAAGGTGTTTTTTCTTTTCAGGAAGGATGAATTATTTCACATTTTCTCAGTATTACCAGGTATTGGCGTATTTTGTTTAACCAATTGGTGTTAGGCTAATGTGGTTTTTTTCATGATTTTGTAAAGTTATGTTGGTTTTATCGCTTAACAGGTTAAAAGCCTTGAATATAGTAAGAACAGCCTTATTTATAGAGTAGTTCTGAAAGTGCATTGATTATTAATAAAGGAAGCCGGTTTTTATGATGCGAATTGTTTTGTTCCTCCTCACTAACCTCGCTGTTATGTTGGTGTTCGGGATAATACTTTCTTTGACAGGAATTCAGGGGAGTAGTGTACAAGGTTTGATGATTATGGCTGGTCTGTTTGGTTTCGGTGGGGCGTTTGTTTCCCTGTTGATGTCCAAATGGATGGCCCTACGTTCTGTGGGTGCCCAGGTCATAGAACAGCCAGCAAATGAAGTTGAACATTGGTTAGTTGAAACTGTTCGCCGTCAAGCGGAACAAGTCAATATTGCCATGCCCCAGGTTGCGATTTATACCGCGCCTGATATTAACGCATTCGCTACCGGAGCGCGTCGTAATGCTTCTCTGGTTGCTGTCAGCACCGGTCTATTGGATAACATGAGTAGGGCAGAAGCAGAAGCTGTTATTGCTCATGAGATTAGTCATATTGCTAATGGTGATATGGTGACGATGACCTTGCTGCAAGGGATAGTAAATACTTTCGTTATCTTTATTTCCCGTCTACTGGCTCAAGCTGTATCAAGTTTCCTGTCTGGCAACAGTGATGAGGAAGAGAGTAACTCTTCGGGCAATCCTATTGTTTACATGGTTGTTTCAATGGTGTTGGAAATAGTATTTGGTATTCTGGCGAGCATTATCACAATGTGGTTCTCACGTTATCGCGAATTCCATGCAGATGCAGGTTCTGCCAAGTTGGTCGGTCGTGAGAAAATGATCGCTGCTTTACAGCGTCTGAAAACCAGTTATGAACCGCAGGAAGAAGGCAGTATGATGGCGTTCTGTATTAATGGTAAATCAAAAACATTCAGTGAGCTGTTCATGTCTCACCCACCATTGGACAAACGTATTGAAGCACTGCGTAGTGGACAGTACCTGAATAAATAATATTGTGAATAAAATAAAAAGCCGGGGAATCAATCCCGGCTTTTTTACAGTTTTTGAAGTTTTAAATTATAGCTGACTTAATTCAACATGTTCTTCCTGATCGAAGATAGTTTTATCAGTTTGTCCCATCAGTTGGCTGGTAATAGTGCCAGCAGTCATTGAACCACTTACATTCAGTGCCGTACGGCCCATATCAATGAGAGGCTCAACAGAAATCAATAAAGCAATCAACGTTACAGGTAGTCCCATTGCGGGTAAGACAATCAGTGCTGCAAACGTAGCACCGCCGCCCACACCAGCAACGCCAGCAGAGCTGATAGTGACAATGCCAACGAGTGTTGCAATCCACATCGGGTCGAGTGGGTTTATGCCCACTGTTGGAGCAACCATTGCGGCCAACATGGCGGGATAAATTCCGGCACAGCCATTCTGACCGATTGTTGCTCCAAAAGATGCTGAAAAGCTGGCGATTGATTCTGGTACGCCAATACGGAGTGTCTGGGTTTCGACATTCAGTGGAATACTGGCAGCACTGGAACGGCTGGTGAATGCAAAAGTCAACACTGGCCAAGTTTTTTTGAAAAATCTAAGTGGATTGATGCCGAAGAGAGAAAGTAGAAACCCATGAGCAACAAATACTAGTGCTAGTGCAATATAGGATGCGATAACAAAGGTTCCCAGTTTTGCAATTTCATGGATATTAGAGTTAGCGACAACTTTGGTCATCAGGGCCATAACACCATACGGCGTTAAGCGCATAACCAGACGAACCAGTTTCATTACCCATGCCTGTATAGTGTCGATAGCGACTAATATGCGTTCACCCTTCTCATGATCATCTTTCAACATTTGCAGGGCAGCGATACCTAAGAAGGTTGCGAAAATAACAACGCTGATAACAGAAGTTGGGTTAGCGCCGGTTAAATCTGCGAACGGATTTTTCGGAATAAAAGATAGAATCAATTGTGGTACAGATAAATCAGAGACTTTGCTGACATAGTTGTTTTCGATAGCAGACAGACGTGTTGTTTCTTGGGGACCTTGAATCAGACCTTCAGCAGTCAGGCCGAACAGGTTGATAATCATGATACCGATAAGTGCTGCAATCATTGTAGTGAATAACAACGTTCCGATAGTCAGAAAGCTGATTTTTCCCAGAGAAGATGCTTTGTGTAGTTTGGCGACTGCACTCAAAATAGAGGCAAATATCAGAGGCATAATGACCATTTGTAGAAGTTGTACGTAGCCATTACCTACAATGTTGAACCATGATATGGATTCCTTCACTATGGTATTATCAGAACCATAAACCAGTTGCAGTGCTAAGCCAAAAATAATGCCAATGGTAAGGCCCGCAAAAACCTTTTTCGACAGGTTCCATTGCCGTGAACTGGTTTTTGACAATAGCAAAAGCAGTGCTACGAAGACGAGCACATTCGAAATGAGTGGTAAATTCATCCCCAAACTCCAGAATTCAATTTAGTTAAGTTATAAGCTGTATTGAATCGTGTAGGTTTGCAAACGAACACATTACAACAAGCAGTTGGGGAATATAGTACCAGATTAAACTATTTTCATTTATAACTATATAGAATTTAATATAATTAATGTGACTTTTAAGATTTATTTTTAGTCAATTAGAGCATTAGAAATAGAGATCTTTGATGCGATTTATATAAAAAAGTATAGAAGATTCAATATCTTCTGGTAGAAAAATGGCAATGACAATTAATAGGGCAGAAATAAACCTTTCTGCTTTCTTATTTCCTTGCTTGCCAAGCACAGGTAGACAGAAACGTATTTTGATTGG
Source organism: Photorhabdus kayaii (assembly GCF_025384895.1). Lineage (NCBI taxonomy): Bacteria > Pseudomonadati > Pseudomonadota > Gammaproteobacteria > Enterobacterales > Morganellaceae > Photorhabdus > Photorhabdus kayaii. Next base: position 488 of record NZ_JAJAFZ010000031.1, on the reverse strand, counting down.
CCACAATAACGGCACACCAGCCGGTGTTAGCATATCTGCAATCAGATGGCTCAAATAGCCAACAATCATGGCATGGAAAAAATCAGTTGGGATTAGCCACTCTTCGGGTATTTTTAGCCAAAATAAAGTAATCCCTAATATGAGAGCAAGTAAACTGTGAGTAAAGCCTCTATGACCACAGAGTTTGGCAATAGGAATGGAGATAAATCTGAATAATCTACCCAGGGTTGAATTAGGGTGATCGATATCGGGTAACAAGGCAGTAAGCAGTACCCCTGGTAGCATATGCAACCAGTCTCCATAAGCTATCTCTGGTGTTATTTCTAGCTTATGTGCCAAGATGATGCTGGCAACTGAAAATAAAAGATGCCCTTCTGCGGTCATAAATTCCTCTGACTAATAACTGTCTATCCATACAGTCGGCGAAGTATAGAGGGTTTTATGTGGGTAAGATAGAGGGTGAAAAGCAAAAATATCTTATTTATTAA
>NZ_JAJAFZ010000030.1:0-53964 GCF_025384895.1 Photorhabdus kayaii | reverse complement strand
ATAGGATATCTCAATAGAACAATGGGATATCCTATGGTTAATCATATTTAATTAACCTGAACTTCGCTTAAGCAGGGAACTAAAGCGCCTGAGGTACGATCAAATTTTGCTAAAGAAAACAAAATCGTGGAGATCCTCAGGCTATGGTTACTTTAGAAGAACTTTAGGGGGTATTCTTAACATGGTGGCAAGCTCCGTTTGGTAAACGCAACTTAATTAAAACAAAGTGCCGGATAAAAAATCAGCATTTTGTCAATAATCTGTTTACTCATTTCGTTATTCGTTTTTTGATCATTCCACCTTGGAGTTATTGTAAATGATGATATGTTCCCACTGGCAACTCCTTGGCTACATCACGAAACCAAGGCAAACCATGCCATACCGCTGGATCGCCAATTATGAAAATGTGTTTTTTTGCTCGGGTGAGCGCAACGTTTAACAGATTAGGCTTGCTGGCAGCCCATTTTGCGCCGCCATCATTATTTTCGTCGCAGCCTAGGACAAAAATGACAATATCGTTTTCTTTGCCCTGAAAAGTATGCACTGTACCAATACAATTTTTTTGCCATACGTTGAGTTCTTTTCGTGTCATCAATGGCATAGATTGCCGCCAGGTAGCCAGATCACGCTTTCCTAATAATTCACACAGTGCTGACTTAACTGCTTTGAACGGTGTAATAACATAAATCGAATGAAGAGAAACATTTGCAACAAGCAGTTGGTCCAATAACTTGAGCAAATCTTTACCGTGGCTGTCACGATATTGTTTTTCACCTGTCCCTCCAACCGATGCCAGCCAATGGTTTTCCAGAATGTTGTTCATAGGTTGGCAGCGAATCTTGTCAGCATCAAGCCCATGAATCATGCGGCCATTGTAGGCCATCTTATTAGCCAAACTGAACATTGGTTCAATACAACGACGGTGTACCCACAATGGAATACCTAGCCAGATCAGGTTGTTCATGACTTCTAATTCACATCCCCAATGATTGACGCGATCAGCAACCTGTTGCACTGAAAGTAATCCCGGATTCCAGTCTTTAGCCTTTTCATTCAGAGCATCTAGGCAAAGACGTTCAACCAACGGCGGAGGGGTCGTAAATACCGGTTCAATCTGCAAAGGGTCTCCAACAACCAGTACCCGTTTTGCACGCCAGAGTCCCCCGACAGCTTGTTGTGGAGGTGCTTGGCCGGCTTCATCGATCATTAACCAGCCAAGTTCTTCGCTTTCCACTCCGTGGAACATGCGCCCTATAGATGCGAAAGTTGTGGATAATACGGGCACAAACATAAACAGCGTTTGCCACCAGCGTATAGGCGTGATTTTGGAATGAGGTTGTGCTAAAAAAGCCGCGAGATTAAATATTATGAAGTCTCTAAAACGAGGTACTCCTAGTGCTTCATAAAGCCAAGCCTGATGAAGTTCCATCGCTGTGATAAATAATGCGGAACGTTGACGATTTATCTGTGCGTTCTGCCAAAGGGCCGTTCGTTGTAATGTTGCATCAGTGATAGGTTGGTTGATATCTGGCAATGTGATATCGGAAAACTGCTGCTTCAAAGTTTGTAGAGAACGATGGTCATTCACCCGCTGTTGGATAATTTTTTCGATATTCTGTTGTAAGGTTCGCTTTTTTTCAATTATGTCATTAACTGACTTGCGTTGTTCCGCAACACGCTGGGCTTGTTCGGCTTGCAATCTCATCAGTCTTAATACTTCGTGTTGTGCACACTGCAACGTTTCTTTATACACATGCACTCGCTTGCGATTCATCAGACGCATTAGCCATCCTGGTGCATCACTTTCGATAATTTTTTGTTGCTGTTCCGCATGTTGGAGCTGTTTTCCTAATACATCTTGCTCTGTTTTCACCTGTTCCAGCCTGTTAAGCTGTGTTTCGTACAGTCCTTCTATTTGCTTCAACTTCAGTGATAACGTGTCGAATGAATCGTTATGCTGTTTTTCTATCAGATGCACAAACATTTCTAGTTGCTGTTGAAGTTTTTTTGTCTTTTCCAGACATACGAGGAAACGTTTTTTAGCGGTGGCGAAAGAGATGGGGTTGTGATAGTGCCTCAAGCGCCAAAGACTGAGAAAGTTCTCTTCAGCGGGACGAGAGGCTTCAGTTGGGGTGTCGCGTAAAAAATGTTCATCAAAAAATAAGCGATCAGAAAATTTAGTCCGGTTTGGTTTGTTGCCCAAAGCAGCGGAAATGATCCCCCAGCATTGTTTCTCTTCCTTCAATGGACGATAGAGGTGATAGGTTCTAACTTTTCCCTGACTATTTTTACTTTTTTTATGTTCGCGCTTCGGGCGGTTCTCGGCAGCTATCTGGTTTGCGGTTGGTGCTAAATAGTCAAGCGATTGGAATTCTTCAGCCAATGATTTCTTTTGCGGCAATTCTTTTGATATGTTTTCTGCTGCGGCGTTGTTGGATGACGCAATGACCATTTCGAAACCAGTGAGTGCATTCACAATAAAACCGGAATTGTCCAGCGTGTCATCAACTTTTTGATAACGCGTAAGTATCTTCGCTCGTTCAACAATGTTATGTGCTATTAGATCGCGCAGAAGCGTTGTTTTTCCAGTTCCCGGAGGGCCGTTGACGGAAAGCAGCCCACCATCAGCGAGCTCTTCTATCGCCGTATTAATAGCAAATTGCTGCATTAGCGACATGGCATGTTTGGGATCGGAAGGCCAGCGTCCATGAGGCATCTTCGCTGGATGGAGTTTACTGATGATGGAGGCAAGCCCGTCTTGTGAATAAAGGTCTGGATTCCTGGGGACACTATGATGAGAAAGATATGCTCTGAGAGCTTTGCATCTATCTCCTCGTTTTAGGGCCGTAATAGCGTATTCAATGTCCTCAAAGAAAAAACTATTTAAAATAGGAAGTGCAAAGGTTTTATCATTAGCGCTGACTTCTTCTTCAATTTCATCGCTATTTTCTTGTGATGCTTCTGTACAGTCGCCATTTCCCTCCATCCAGTCTATTTGTAAAGCATATTGCCATTGGGGTTCAAAATCTGCCCAACTCACCAGATGTGTCGTCAACAGTGTTAAAATATCATTTGCTTTTAAAATACCGGGGCCATTTTCTCGTATTGGCTTCAGAGAGACGCTAAAGTTGCCGAGGGTATTTTTAAGATGCTCGCAACTGGCTGAAAATACCTTCGTATTAAGCTGTTCAAAACGTTCATCACGCAGGTGCCCTAAAGCCCAAGGAAGAGAACTCACTGAAAATTTATCCAGAGCAGGGTTTCCTTCCGTGCCTAATGGAATTTTGGCAAAGCAGGTTGTTCCTTCTTTATCCAGCCGTTGCTCAAATTCTTCTGCATAATACCCTTCATCTGGACCAAACACCGCTTGGCTGATCGCGTTAGCGATAGCTTTATCAAACAAACCGACGTACAAGTTGTATAAGACTTTTTGATCGGGAATATCATGTTGTTGACGGAGTTCTGACGAAAGCCAGGGTAGTGCCTTATCTCCCAGCTGATAGAGTGTTTTAAGCGGAATTAGTAAGCTTTTATCTTTTTTTTCAAGTGTATAAGGTTGGAAGAACTCTATACGTTGCCAGGTACGGAGAATATCATTCGAAAGGGAAATTGCGGCCATCATAGCTCTTTGAATTATCTAATAAATGCCTTGAATGATAAGAGTACAGCAATCAATATGGGTTTTGTAGGCGTTTGGCTTAAGCGTTATGACATACGTCACAGTCTGGTAACAAAGCCCCCCATACTTTATTCATCTTCCTTATCACGAAGCACTATTCGGGAATGCTAGCTACAAGATAGGTTAAGTGTCGTATATTTGCTGTGATGAAGAAATAGCCAGAGGAGAACAGCAAATTAAATGGATGATTTAACAAAATTATTCCCTGATGTTGCGGATGCGAGAGCATCTTCACTTCGATAAAAATGAGCCCCAAAATGAAGCCTAATGTTCGTCAAATCGAGACCGCAAAGCCTAAATAACGTTAACTTTACCTAAGAACAGCAATTATAAGCATCACATAAATTCAAGCTCGGCTTTTTGGGTTGGAAGGTATAAACAATTAATCCCGAAACAACCTTTAACAAAAAGCCGAACATATTAAGCCGCACTGGAAAAGAGAACCAACACGTTACATTAGATTCCTGCTTAACACACTACACACATTGGTTTACCTGAAACGGGTTCGGGGTGAATTTCCGCTTCAATGCTGAATACCTGCTGTAATAATTTCGGTGTCATAACTTCCTCGGGTGAGCCTTGGGCGACAACCTGCCCTTGAGAAAGTAGTACCAGATGGTCACAGTACCGGCTAGCCTGATTGAGGTCATGAAGTACGGTCACGACCGTTTTTCCTTCGTTGTTCAGCTCACGCAGCAGCTTCATCAATTCCACCTGATGGTTGATGTCAAGATACGTAGTGGGTTCGTCGAGTAGCACCAACGGCGTATCTTGGGCCAAAACCATCGCCAGAAAAGCACGCTGGCGCTGCCCGCCTGAAAGGTCGGCAACGCGTTTATCGGCAAGATGGCTAATCTGCGTTTTTTCCATTGCTTGTTGTATAAGATGATGATCATGAGGTGCTAAACGCCCCCAAAATGTCAGCCAAGGGCTACGTCCGTATGCAACCAGTTCATGGACGGCGATCCCTTTTGGTGTGAGAGGGTGTTGCGGTAAAAGCGCCAGATGTCTGGCGAGCTTGCGTGAGGAAAAGTGCGCTAAAGGTTCACTATCTATTGTTATCTTTCCAGATAATGGTGTTAATAGCCGCGAAAAGCATTTCAGTAATGTTGATTTCCCGCAGCCGTTAGGGCCGAGCAACGCCGTGATTTTCCCGGTCGGGAGGGTGAGCGACAGGTCATTCAGAATGCGTTTCTCCCCGTAGCCCGCAGATAACTTTTCCGTAGCCAGTTCCATTTAACGTGTCCTCACTAAAAGCCAGAAGAAATAAGGAGCGCCAATGATGGCGGTCAGTACGCCAGCAGGCAATTCCATTGGTGGAGCTATGGTCCTTGCCAGCAAATCGGCTAGCAGCAGAACCTGTGCACCCATAAGCATGGATGCTGGTATAAGCCAGCGATGTCGTCCTCCCACAAGTCTGCGAACGAGATGGGGTACCACGAGGCTGATAAAGCCAATCGGACCGCAAACGGCGACGCCTGTTGCGGCGAGCGCGACTGCCAGCATTAATCCCCAGGATTGTACGTGTAGGAGCGAGACGCCCAGTGTGCTGGCGCTGTCATCACCGAGTGCCAGCAAATCTAAATCGCGACAAAAGCGTAGGCTGAGCGGTATCAGTATCATCAATACCGGCAGGGCTATAGCCACAAACTGCCAGTCGCGTCCCCACAGACTGCCCGTCAGCCACAAAAGCGCATTGTTGATATCTTGTGGGCGTGAGAGCATGAGGTAATCGGTGATGCTTGTCCAGGTAGCTGAAAGTGCCACGCCAACCAGTGCAAGGCGCAGTGGCGAAGAGGGACCGGCAATCGCCCGCAGCAGGATTAGCGCGGCTATTCCACCGCAAAAAGCGAGTAGCGGAAGCCACTGCACCGACAGAGAAGGGAAAAGTATCAGCGCACTTACCGACGCCAGGCTTGCTGCATGATTTACCCCCAGTACATCGGGGGAGGCCAGTGGATTACGAACAATCCCTTGGACCAAGACGCCGGAGAGCGCCAGTGCAGCGCCTACAGTGATGGCGAGTAAAATACGTGGTAGACGGTACTGCGTTAGCACAAAGTGGTGTTTGTCACCGGGTTGCCAGCCGCTTATTAAAGCGTCCCAGGGAAGTGGTTGCGTGCCCATGCGTAGCGCTAGCACCAGCGTAACTGCCAGCAACACGACTAAAAGTAAGATAACCTGACGATTCATGTTCGCTTCCTTGCTAGCCAGACAAAGCAAGGGGCACCAATCAGCGCCAGTACCGCACCTGCCGGGAGTTCTCCTGGCCAGGCCAGTGAACGGGCCAGTAAATCCGCAAGTAGCATAAATACCGCTCCCAGCAACATGCACATTGGCAGTGTGCGGCGCAGATCGTAGCCAACCCAGAACCGCGCCAGATGGGGCATTAGCAGACCAATAAACACGATTGGTCCCGCTACACTGACGCAGGCCCCTACCAGAATCAGTACTGCCAGACTGACGAAGATGCGCAGTCGCGTCAGGTTCACGCCAAGCGTATGGGCACTGACATCGCCAGCGTTGAGCAGATTAAGTGATTTCACCAGCAACAAAACTACAGGTACAGTGACCACCACGAAAGGGAATAGCTGCCAGAATTCAGGCCAGCGGACATGGGAGACTCCACCCGCCAGCCAATAGAAAATGCCGTAAGCATGATCTTCGGCAAGCAGTAGCGTAATACGTGTTAGTGCCATACATAAGGCAGATAAGGCAATGCCCGCCAGAATTAGTTGGTTGCGATCGTATTTTTGCTGCCAGCTACCACTTGCGGCCATCACCATCATCCAGCTAATGGCACCGCCGCAAGCTGCCACCAAAGAAATGGAATATCCGGCCAGCGGTGCCGGGCTGAAAGCGCTGGTCAGCGCCATAGCCAGTGCTGCTCCACTGTTAATGCCCAGTAAGGAGGGTGAGGCCAGCGGATTATGAGTGAGCGTCTGGAGTAGTGCGCCGGACAATGCCAGAGCTGCGCCAAGCAGAATAGCAACCAGACTGCGTGGTAGCCGCAGATTGATAACCAGCGCTTCAGGCAATGTCGGTGTATGACCTGGCACCAGCGCCTTAAGTGCGCTAATGGCGGGAATGGGAATAGCGGAGTAGCAAAACAGGCTTAGCCAGAACGCACTAAACAGGGCAACCAGCGGCAATCCCCAGCGCCAGACCGCATGGTGATGGCGTCTCATGGTGTTTCATTAACGGGTTGATGATGGAAGATTTTTACCGCATCACTGCCAATGCGTTCAGCGGCAAATATCCCGCGCATACGAGCCCAAGTATTGCTATCTACCGCTGTTATCTGATGCTTGTGCTGTGCTGTCATCATCTGCCACAGCGTATCTTGCTGCCAGCGCTTCACGATGCTTTCTTGGCGATAGTGGGCGACGATAAGCCAGTCAGGATTGAGTGCCAGTAACTGCTCTAAGTTGAGAGAAGCCATTGCTGCATGATTAACTGGCGCCGGAACTTTCAGCCCTAATGCCGTTAAGACGCTGCCGGTATAAGTATCGCTGGAGTGCAGGTTAAATTGCTGTTCGCGCGAGGTGCCAAAAACCACACTGACGCCTTGTGGCAACTGACTGGCATAGCCTTTCATGCGTTCACGGTGTTCTGCCAGCCGTTGTTGCATCTCACTCTCTTTCCCCATGATTTTGCCGATGATCGCGGCAGATTGCAGGTTTTCTTCGTAGGTTTCGTTGCGGGACTTTAGCAGTAGGACGGGCGCGATGCCTTTGAGCGCCCGATAAATCCCCGCGTGGCGTTGGCTGTCTGCAATGATGAGATCAGGTTTTAACGCGCTGATGGCTTCAAGGCTTGGCTGAGCGCGAGTGCCCGTTGATTGCCAGGGTTTAATACGCTGGCGAACATCCGTGAGGATGCGCTGCGGATCATTATCATCGGCAATACCTACCGGGCTGATATTGATGGCGGCCAATGCATCAACAAACGATAATTCCAGCACAACGACGCGCTGGGGAACGGTATTGAGGGTAAAACTGCCCTGCTCATCCTGTACCGTGACCGCAATGGCATGGGGCAGGCTGGTGAAGAAGAGCAAAACGATAAACATTACGTGAATCGGTGCAAGCATAACTTAGCTCCAGAAATAGCAAAGCCGGGCAATAGCCCGGCGAGCGGATGAGTGTAACATCAGAATTTTAGCGAACCCAGCATATAGAACGTACGTGGCTGCCCGGCGTAGAGACCTTTGTTATTATCATCATAGGAACGGGTGTAATACTCGTGGTCAAAGATGTTTTTCACCCCAAAGGCCAGACTCAGATTAGCCATTTGTGGACCGAAGTCATACGCCACGCGCGTATCCCACAGCATAAAGCCCGGAATACGGCCGGTGCTTCCATTGGCGCTTTCCTGCACGGTATTAGCGTTATCAGCAAACTGGCTGGATTGGGATGCGCTGTTGAGGTTGAAAGTCCAGCTACCCGGTTTGTAATCTATGCCAAATGCACCTTTATGTTTCGGTGAGAACGGCACTTGATTCCCGTAGCTGTCACCTTCTTCACGAATTTCTGCGTTGACATACGTGTAACTGGCGTAAACCGAAACGTTATTCAGCTTGGGCGTAAGTTCGGAAAGATCGTAACGTGCCTGAGTTTCCAGTCCTGTGTGTCGGGTTTTCCCACGTGCCGTAACGGTATCATTAGTCTGGTTGGAGTCGTACTGATTGTTGAAGTTAATCAGGAACAGCCCCATTTCCGCTGCCAATGCGCCGTCATCGTAGCGAGTTCCAACTTCCCAAGTTCGCGCCTTTTCAGGTTCTACATTGCCGCTTTTCACAGCCTTGCCAATTTGGCTGTACTGTACGGTACCGAATGAGCCTTCCGTATTGGCGTAAAGATTCCAGCTATCAGTAATATGATAAAGAACATTGAGTGCAGGCAGCGGCGCATCGTAACTTACTTCTTGGCGGGTGCCTTTCACATTGTTGTTTTGGAAGGATTTGATATGTTCGAATCGTATTCCAGGCGTGATGGTCCAGTTGCCGATATCAATGCGGTCGTCAATATACCAAGCATGAGCCTCGGTGCCGGAGCGAGTATTACGGTCATAAGGGCTTGATGTGCTGGGTAATTCGCCGCTGCTGGTGGCGGTGTAGTAACGCATTTCGTGACTGGATTCATTCACATAACGGTAGCCAATCCCTACTTCGTGGGCTGAAGGACCTAAATTGAAGAGCTGGCTATAGCGTGGTTCGATGCTGCGCACCCAATATTCTCGCGGGGAAAGGGTAATGCGCTTGCCCTGCTCAAGATAACCGCTGCGCAAGGTATGAGTGTATAAGCCCTGAATATTGAATTTGTGCTGCTGGTCGGGTTGATACTGATAGCTGAGACTTGCGAGCTGACGGCGGCCCCAGAAGCGGTCATATGGGCGAGTGGATTGCCAGCGATTGGCATCGTAATCGGCGCGTGAAAGGCCACCGGGCATATCCGCACTGCCATCGTAATATTGTAGTAGGCTGTTGAAGGTATGCACTTCATTGGGTGCATAGCGGCTTTTGAGCATCACGTCGTCAATGTGCGTGGCGCTGTGCTCGCGCCAGTCGCTGCCGCGTGTGCCGGAGTAGAGAAGCGCTGTGCCGAAACCATTATCTGCCGTACCGCCAATCATCAGATTATTGGTCTCTTTTGGATTATTTTGTGAGGATGTGGGGCTAAGTTGTCCTTCCACACTGGCATCAATACCAAAATCCTGCGGGATAGCGCGGGTCACGAAATTCACCACACCACCTACGCTTTGTGGCCCGTAGCGTACAGCGCCGCCGCCGCGTACCACGTCTATTGCGTCCATATTGCCGAGAGATACTGGCGCTAATGATAGCTGTGGCTGTCCATAAGGCGCGTAGGGTACCGGAACGCCGTCCATCAGAACCGTAGAGCGGCTGGCGAGACGTGGGTTCAGGCCACGAATGCCAAAGTTCATCGCCAGGTCGTGGCTGCCGGTACCGTTGTTTTCCGGTGCGTTGACGCCGGGAATGCGGTTCAGCACTTCACGCATTGTGGTTGCGCCTGTTTTAGCAAAATCTTCTCGGCGGATGACATCACGTGCGCCTGCATGTTCAAACACGTCAGCTTCACGGGCACTCCCTAGCCAGTCGCCTACTACGGTCAGCACGTCTTTCTGCGCAACAGGGGCAGGTTCGAGTGTGAACGTGTTATTGCCCAATGTTTTCACCTGCAAATCAGTGCCGACCAGCAAGGTGTTCAGTCCATCGGTGATGGAGTAATTGCCGTGTAGACCGCTACTCTGTTTGCCGCGGGTTAAGCTGGCATCTACTGAAAGGGTAATACCGGCGTGGGTGGAGTACTGATTAAGGACTTTATCCAGTTCGCCCGCATTAATGTCATAGTGTGCGCTAGTTGGCTCTACCGCAGCATACGTTATCCCTGAGGTTAGGCAAGCCACCGGTAACAGGCTCAAACGAATCGCCATTACCAGCGGTGTTGCTTTGTGAAGCGCGCGCAGTGGCTGTGCACGTAAAGGCATCATAACGTCTCCGTAATCATTTTGTTGCTGTATTCATTTATGAAGTCGAACGAGGAAACAAAAAGGACAATTGAAAATGATTATTTTTTACGTTAATGATTTTTCTGCGGGCAGAACATTCACCCAGAAACGGGTAATGTATTGAATCTTAACGGGAAGTGTTTTCTCTATGACGGTTAATATCGTATCGGTATTTTTCATCGGGAAAGTGCCGCTTAACCGTAGCGAGGCGACGGCTGGGTCGCAGCGTAATATACCGCTTCGATAGCGGGAGAGGGTTGCTATCACTTCATTCAGTGGTTTATCGCTGAAACTTAGTACACCCTGCGTCCATGCGTTGTCTTCGGCGGTTGCCGCGGTCAGTTCACCAAAATCGGTGGAGCTGAATCTTAGACTTTCTCCCTGACGCACAATACATTTACGGTCGGCACCGGTCAGTATCACCTCTACGGCATGTTGCTGCACGCTGAGTAGTGTGGCGTTGGCTTCCTGACGAACCGTAAATTTGGTGCCTAGCGCAGTCAGTTGTGCATGACGGGTTTGTACACGCAACAGCTTTGCTTCGGTATCATGCCCGGTAGTGATGGCAATTTCGCCGTACCAGAGATGTATCAGACGTTGTTGAGGAGTAAAATGGACATCTACGGCACTGTCGGTATTAAGTGTAAGCAGTGTGCCATCGCTCAGTCGATGATGCTGAATATCCCCTTTAGTAGTATGGTAATCGGCCCGCAGGCCTTCTCCCACCTCCGAACACCACAGTTGCCAGCCACCGCCAGCTCCTAGTAGTAACAGTATGCCTTTCATCACCTTGCGTCGTGACAGGTAAGTTTCCTGAAGTGCGTGGCTTGCCACATTACCTGGCACTACAAGCATCTGGTTGCGCAGATTTTCCACTTGCTGCCATGCCCACTGATGATCCTGATGCTGTTCGTACCAGCGCTGCCATTTTTCAGTTTGCAGCGGGCTTACCTGATCGCTATTCAGTATCGCATACCAGTGTGATGCTGATTTTAATGCCTGGCGGCGAGAATGGGTTAACATGGTGTCCATATCAGAGTCCATGCTCCAGACGAAACAGCAGGCAGTGCTCGGTGGCTTTGGCCATATATTTTTTCACGGAACTGACGGACACATTGAGGCGTGAAGCAATGTCGCTATAGGTCAAATTTTCAAGCTGAGACAATAAAAATGCTTGGCGCATTTTGCTGCTCAGGCCATCGATCATCTGGTCGATTTGCTGGAGTGTTTCAAGTTGACACTGACGGATCTCAGGCGAGGGCATAAATGCCTCGGGCCGTTGCGCCAGCAGTTCCAGATAGGCGTTTTCCAGCGCGTTGCGGCGAAACAGATCGATCATCACTCTTTTGGCGATCGTGCAGAGGAAAGATTTTTGGTCGCGAATGGCTTGCAGCGAGTCGCCGGCCATCACACGCAGGAAGGTATCCTGCGCTACGTCGTCGGCGTCAAAGGACGATTGCAGTTTGCGAGTGAGCCAGTTTTTCAGCCAGCCATGATGCTCGCCGTAAAGCGATTCAAGTGTTAGCTCAGCGGAAACAACAATGTGGTCAGACATAACCTATAACATCAAAAGTCAATAATCACGGCATCATCTTAATGTGAGAATGGTTATCATTACAATCATTACTAAGGTTTTTTATTTCATATTGATATGATTCGAGTCGGTGTAGTCGGGAGACTTATCACTCATTCAAGTAAATACGCCTTATCCTAAACGTGATAAAACAGGTATTAAGAAAAGCCATTTTTGTCTATCAGTGTGGTTTTAGAATCTGGAAAAAGAGGCAAGTGTACTATGTGTAACAGCCCGCGTTTAAAATCCAGCGGACTCGCATTTATCCGTTTTTTCGGCTCAAATTAATTGCAAATGAAATTCATCATATCGGCAACCTAACCGCCAACATTCTGTCGCGCGAACCGGAACAAGCTGATTGTTAAACAATGCCCTGATTTTCCTATGAAAAGGACGCAACCAAAAGGAGCAACAGATCCCGGTTGGGAAAGCATCAGTTGGGAAGAAGCTATGGCCACGCTTGCTTCGCAATTAGAAAAATTCAAAAAGGAAAATGGTGCTGAATCTGTCTCTTTTTCAGTAACATTTGAATCATGAATACTTCAAACTGATTTCTGCATATATTGCTAAATTTGAATCATGAATATTTCAAACTGATTTCTGCATATATTACTAAATTTGAATCATGAATACTTCAAACTGATTTCTGCATATATTGCTAAAAAGTAGCGAATCCTTGAAATTACCAAATGGGCATCATAAAATGAAGATTCAAGTACCAGTCATAGAGTATAAGGATATTTATACTGACCATTTTGAAGCCGGTCGGTTTATACTTAAATATGCTCCAGGAGGCCAGGCAGAAAATAAAACGAAATAGATACAGAGATAGATATGGATATGAGATTGTTGGAAAATTTGAATCATGAATGCTTCAAACATGACTTCTGCATATATTGCTAAAAAGTAACGAATCCTTGAAATTACCAAATAGGGCATCACAATATGAAGATTCAACAAGTACCAGTCATGGAGTATAAGGATATTTCTACTGGCCATTTTGAAGTCAGCCAGTTTATTGAAATTTTGAAAAAGTTCGGACATATTCACATCACCAATATTATTGATCCTGCTTTTGCCATTGGATCCGTACATCTAAAGCGTGTTGCTCAGCAACTATTTTATCTACCTGACGAAATTAAAATGCAGTTTTATATTGGTAACTCTGACGGTCATCGAGGATACGTTCCGGTTACTGAGAAAGGACAATATGCAGACGAAAAGGATCGAGTGTACGAGGCGTTTGATATCGGCCCCGCAGGTGGTGCGCCTGGGTGGATTCTGAGCGGAGAAAATCGCTATCCAAGACAGGTTTTAAACGCAAGCGAGGTTATCGATAGGTATTTTGATTTTTCGCTTTCACTCGGGCGTTTGATCACTTCTGCGTTCATATCACATTACAGCTATCATGAAATCAACATTGTTGATGCAACCTGTAATCCAGCAAGCCAGCTCCGACTGATTCATTATCTTTCGCATGAGCCAGAAGAAATCCAACAGGCGTCCAGCATGGGTGCCCATACAGACTATGAGTTTTTCACTCTTTTATTGCAGGATTCTCCGGGACTGTTCTATAGAATGAATAATAACGAGCCTTGGCAGGCCATACCTGCAATGAAAAACTCTCTATTACTAATTGCGGGCGATGTACTGGAAGTACTTTCAAATGGAGAAATTCGCTCACTTATTCACCGGGTGTTGGCTAATGGTGACGAACGATATAGTTTCGCATTCTTTATGAACTTTAACCCTGATATACACTTAAAACGGCCAGGCAAACCTGATTTTAATATTGGTAATCATCTGATTTCACAACTGACTCGGGATTTCCCATATCTTCGCAGCAAAATAAGTGCAACTTATAACCCCGTATTTGAGGAGAGCACAAAGTGAGGAGGTTTGAAAATAAACGAGTGGTTGTAACTGGCGGGGCAAGCGGGATAGGAGAAGCTACCGCAAGGCGGTTTGCATCAGAGGGCGCGAGAGTTGCTGTCATTGATTTAAACGAGATGCCACTTATAGACGAAACATATATTAAGTATGGGGGCGAACTTTTTCTTGTCTGCAATATTTGTTGTGAAAAGTCTGTAGCAAACTCATTTGCGACCATTCGTGAATGCTGGGGTGGAATCGATATTCTCGTCAATAATGCTGGGATTAGCATTCGACACCAAAGCTTCAGGAGCATCTCTTCTGAGGCATGGAATAAGGTAATTAATACTAACCTTAATGGACTATTTAACATTAGTAAAGCGGCACTAGATATCATGCATGAGGGGGTAATTGTTAATACTGCATCTGTAAATGCTTTAGGGGCGTTTCCACACTATGCGGACTATAATGCATCAAAGGGCGCTATTGTTTCACTCACTCGCACAATGGCTATCGAGCTCGCCCCCAAAATCCGTGTTGTCTCAATATCTCCCGGCGCAGTCCTTACTCCCATGCAACTTGCTGAATATACCCCTGAAATGATTGAAGAGGTGAACAAGGGTATCCCCCTTGGAAGGCATGCCAGACCGGAAGAAATTGCTGCGATGACCGCATTCCTTTGCTCAGATGAAGCTGCATTTATAACTGGACAGAATTTTATAATTGATGGTGGAGAAACTGCCAAATGATCATTCTTGAAAAGTCGATAGACACGGTTGATGTTTCTGGATAGGGGGATAAAGTACGAGAGTGCGCAAGTTCTTTTAATCCTTTTCTGTAATTTTATCACTTGTGGGGTAGCTCTTATGTCTTATGTCTTATGTCTTATGTCTTATGTCTGGTCTGCGTCTTAATGGCCTTGATATAGGTTATATGTATGGATTGATGGCTGCATTGTGTATATCGGCAGCCATAATCATCACTGAGAATCTTTCCCGGCTTCTTGGTGTGAGTCGTTTTACCCTTGTTTTTTGGCAGTTGCTGGCGGGTACATTCATTATGAGTTACTGGCCAGTAACTCATGGGGTCAGTGGTATGTTTGAGAAGCATGAGATCGTGGCAGTACTGTTCGCTGGTGTCTTCGTTTCAAGCTGTGTGTCTGTTCATTCAGGTGACATGGCAACGTAGAATCACCGACACTCAAACGGCTCTTATTTTAACATGGACCTGGTGTTTGCTGCCCAGTTTCGGGTCCAGTGGAAGAACCCCCAGATCTGTAAACTTGTGAATGCTACGAATTGTCAGTGCACTTAAATGTGTTCAAAACGCGGTAGATTGTCGCTTCGCCTAGCTTGAACTCCTTGGCTAATTGACCAATCGTGGCTCCAGACTGACGACGTAGATAAATGTCATTTCGTATACTTTTTGATAGCTTTAAATTTGATCAAGTCGTTCGATTCGTTTATATTGTTTGAATCATACCATTATTCAATGAGGGGATTATTATGGATGCTCTTTCTGCCAATGAAGCCAAAACCCAGTTTGGCGACATGCTACTCAAAGCACAACGTGCCCCAATTCAAATAAATAAAAACGGAAAACCCGTCGCGGTGGTTATCTCAATGGATGAGTACGAAGGTATTGAAACACTCCGGTTAAAATTATTACAGTCAAGAGCGGCACAGGCCAGCGTTGATATTGAATCCGGTAACACCGCCGATGGTGAAGCTTTTTTTAATGAACTGAGATCAGGTCTGTACGATTAGATATTAAGGAGAAAAAAATGTCTGTAGCCGGGCTGAGTGCAGAACAATTACAGCGGGTGTAGCGTATACACGACTATACTACCCGTTTTCCTCTTACCGAAACTGGCAATACGCAATTACTGAAAACGTGTTACGACTATATGGGTATATTCAAACAAGTGATAGACAGTACATCAACTGCCCAACTGGATGATATCTGCCAGCAATACACCGGGTTTTTCCGATTCGCCAAACTGATGGAAATGCTGGCTCAGGGTATTGCTGAGGGCATTATCGACGCTCCCAGGGATCATTAACCATAATGGACATACCAAACTACCGCTTAACGCCTGATGCACAGGCCGATTTTATCGAAATCCGCCGTTTTACTGTACAGCAATGGGGTAAGATGCAATCGGAAAAATACCTGTTAGAACTTCAACAAACCTTTCGTTTGCTGGCTGTTACCCCTGCTCTGGGGAGAAGCAGGCCGGACGTGGGAGCGGAAGTATTGAGTTTCCCTCATGCCAGTCATGTTATTTATTACATAATCCATGAACGGCAACCCTTTATATTTGGTGTACTGCACAAACGAATGGTGCCCGCAAATCATCTGGACGGACGCGGGATGATTTGACTGTTTGGCCTCATTGAATCCGGGACTTACAATGGAAAATATCAAGCGTATTCACTTATTATCCAGTACAGAAATCGAAGAATTCTATACCCGCTTAACTTGAAGATGCAGGATTCAGAACCTGGAAGTTGTCATTAATACGGCACGACAGGTTCCCGGCAAGTTCCGGTAATATTTCCGTAAAAAAGCGATGTATTGCCTGCCGGAACAAGGCCGTCGAGGCGAAATAATGGTTATTTCTGACCTGTTCATTCATCACCTTCCACAGCCTTTCTATCGGGTTCAGATTCGGGCTGTATGGCGGTAAGTCATGAAGGTCGATATTCATCACATAAGCCCAGTCTTTCACCAACTTACTCCGGTGGTAACCGGCTCCGTCAAGGATAATATGAACCTTGATAGGTTTCACGCAGGGTAATGAAGAACTCGGCGATGTGATAACTGTCGATACGGTCATATTCGCACACCACCGTTTTACTGATATCGGCCAGATTCAGGGCACCCATCAGGTTCAGACGGGTACGGCTGTCCATTGTTTTCACCGCATTTTCTGGCCTTTGCGCATCCAGCCATAAGCGAGTTTCGTCCCCTGCGTGGGATGGACGCTATCAATGAACAGGATGGGCTCATGGTCTCCGGCTTCCTGCTTCAGTTTCCTGTAGGCTTCCATAAAGGCCCGTTGCTGTTCCGCATTGAACTTGTGTGGCACGCCGGTCGGTTTTTTATAGCTGAAGCCATTGTGGTGCAGCCATTTGTTCATGCCGGGAACGGTGTAACTGATATCCCACCCTTCTTTGACAAGACGGATAACCGCCTGTGTAGTGGGCAGAAGATTGGCGGTCAGATAAGCGATAAGTTCCTGGGTCTGTGTTTCGCTGAGATGGCTCTGAGAGCCGCCATTTTAGGGTTTCAGTTTGCGGTGATTAAGGTAATCGCTGATATGATGGTTAACGGTCGTTTCATGAAGACGCAGGGCCTGAGCGATCATCACTGAACTCCAGCCCTCAGAGGCCAGCAGAACCGCTTTTATGCGATCACACTCCCTCTTATCACGGCAGGTGTGATGGAGGTGTTCAAGTTCGGCTTTTTGTTCATCGGTAATGAATATTTTCATGACTGATACAATGATCCTCACTTTGGGGAAAGTCAAGCAGTTTCAATGAGTACGGGTATATTTGTTTTTGTTAAGGAGGAAAATGGAATGAAAGCGATATCAAAAATTAAACGCTCGCATATCATGAGGTCTATACACTCAAAAAGCACAAAGCCAGAAATCATTGTCGGAAAAATCCTAAACAATCTTGAGATTAATCACATCTCCCAATGTGAAAAAATATATGGCAAACCAGATTTTGTGTGTGTCGAGCATAAGGCCGCCATACTTGTTAATGGCTGTTTTTGGCACAGTCATTCGTGCCACATGTTTAGGCCGCCAAAATCTACAAGTGAATATTGGACCAAAAAGCTCAAAAATAATATAGAAAGGGATATGCGTGTTATATCTAATTTAAACAATCTTGGTTATAGGGTTCTGGTTGTATGGGAGTGTGCATTGTTAGGGAAGAAAAAACTGGACAGCATTATTTTGCAGGATTGTATTGAAGAGTGGATTTTTACAGGTATTAGAAATTGCGAGATAGACTATCAAGGGATTAAACTTATGCAGTCGTTATGCTAGCAAACCTAAACAGTGAAGATCGAGAAATCATCCCTCTCTCCTTTCTTTGACTCATTAAGCTCTTACTTCATCCTTCATTATGGCGTTTTTTATACGGTTTTGCGCACACTTAAATAAACAAAAAAACTATAAAAACAATAAGATAAAAATAAAAAAATTATTTCACAACTTATGTTGTGCACACATCAGGTTTTGTTTATCATGTATAAAAGATCAGGTTAAGGCCGATGAGAACGAGAGTGAAGAAATGACAACAAGCATTACACCAGAAATTAAAAGCGAGAAAATCCATTTACGGATTACTCCATCTCAAAAGGAAATATGGAAAGCTTTAGCTGAGGCGCAAGGTGTAAGTTTAGCAGCATGGATTGAAAATAAAATATCGATGGCATTAGCATCGAATAGTGATATCTTTCAAAAAGAAAAATATAAATTGGTTTCGCTTTTTGCTGGTTGTGGCGGAATGGATTTAGGCTTCTGTGGCGGTTTTTCTGTCTTGAATAAAGAATATAAAAAAACAAAATTTGAAATTATTTGGGCTAATGAATTCAACCCCAATGCAGTAAAAACATATAAGAAAAACTTTTCTCATGATATCGTTGAAGGCGACATATGGGAACTTATCGATTCAACCCCTACAGAATGTGATGTACTGATAGGAGGCTTCCCCTGCCAAGATATATCTATCAATGGTAAAAGAGCTGGCGTAGACGGAAAGCGCAGCGGTTTATATCTTGCTATGGTCGAAGCTGTTAAACGCTCACGACCAAAGATTTTTATTGCTGAAAATGTCAAAGGGCTACTCATGAAGTATAACGAAGAATCTTTAGCCCGTGTTATAAAGGATTTCAGTGAATTGGGTTATAATGTTAGTTATAAACTATATAATTCAGCCAATTTTGGTGTACCCCAAACGAGAGAGCGAGTTTTTATTGTTGGAACATTACATGGAAATCTTTTATTCAAAGAACCTGTTGATATTCTCCATAAAAACGAATGGTTGACTTGTTATGATGCGATTCATGATTTAGAAACCGTTGATGAAGATCGCAATCTTAATCATATTTGGAGTAAGGCTAAAAAAAGCCCAGACCAAGGAAGTAGACGTTTAAAGGAAGATAAGCCATCTCAGACTATAAGAGCGGAATGTCATGGTAATATTCAGTTCCATTATAAATTAGATCGTCGTATTTCGATGCGAGAGGCTGCACGTCTCCAGTCATTTCCTGATAATTTTGTTTTTGAATCGAACTTGAGGGAAACCGAAAGACAGGTTGGAAATGCTGTTCCACCGGTTTTAGCTTGGCATTTAGCGCAAGCTGTTGAAGAATATCTCGATAAATTATAAACAATATATTTAGAATACCATGACTGATAACAAATAACAGTCATGGTATTGTTGTAAAGACTCAATATTTAGCAGTTATAAATAGAGTTTCTGATGGTCTCCATCCTACAGCATAGGTATCTGCCAGTTTTAACCAGTACTTAATTCTTTCTTCTTTGGGAAGAATTACTCCCCAATACTCTTCAAATAAGGCATCTTCTAATTCATAAAACGCTCGAAGCATTTCGACCTCTATATCTTTTAATGTCCTTTCTATATAATTGCCACCTCTTTCTGGCGACGATCTCATTGCAACACTTCCAGCAGAAAATAAATCTCTAGCTTGATTACACAATATGCCATAATATGTTAGAAGAAACATTGTCACATCATCGTATTTTCCCAATACTCGGCTAGATTTAACAATCTGTGGACAAAGTACTGCTGATTCTGCTCGATACTTTCGCTTCTCCGGCTGAGAAAGTTTTGTATATAGCCTTATTTCCAATGGTAGAGTTCTTTCATCAGGTTGATCATCAATCCACCAAAGCCTTTCACCGGGCTTTAACCTATTTTTTGCATACTTTCTAATGAAGGGCATTTTTTCTTCCGGACTTAAAATCCTGAAGTCGTTATAGCTTATATTGAGCTTATCGAATAATGGTTCTTTGGCATTAATTTCCACTTCAAATCTTGGAACATGAGACGTTCTTACATGCATGATACATTCTTCATAACGTCCCCATTTAGCTTCTGGTTCTCCGCCAATTTTTCCAAAAAGTAGATATATATAATCTACTCCCTGCTTACGACTCCCTTCGAAAATGCTATTTGCTATTGATCTCCATGTATTATTATCTGAATATTTTACTTCTACACCAAAGTTTCCAATAATTATGTCTGGAAACTCTTGTGCAGGCGGATTCATATCTACAGATAACCCCATGTCCGTTAATATTTCTCCTAAAACCGCTCTGACTCTTTGCTCAAATTTTTTTGAGTTATGATGCTCGTTTGATGATTTCAAGTCTTGAGTGAGTTTTTCTGTTGCCTTAGTTAATAAGGTCTCAAAAATTTGGCGCTCTATCATTTTCCATCTAACATTTTTTCTATCCATATATGCCATTAGATTACAACGATATGTGTCGTGGTCACAAGTTATAATAAAGTTCCTAAAAATCAATTAAATAGAGCAAGGTGCCAAAGAGCTGAAGTCGTTTTGTTGACACCCACTAACTCTGCCGCAGTGCGGGCTGTAGCCCCCGCCACAAAGAGTTCCTGAAGACGTTTTTGCTTGTATTGGCTAATCCGACTTTTTCTCATTTGGATATCCTAGATCAAATTACTTATCTAGAGCAGCCCCAATTATTTATTGTTAGGAAATATTTTAAATTGATTATAATTTAAACATATTATTTTTCCACAGGACCATACCCGCACCATATGTGCATAAGTACCTCTTTAACTGGCGTGTCCCATTTTTTGCAGACTGACCTGACAAATGATAGTAAAAACTATTAGTATTGGGAAAACGATCACTTTAGATTGAAAACTTATTTTCAGGGAAGTAGAAATGTTACATGTACTTGCGTGGCCTGATCTGTTTATTTGCATTTTTGTCGTTTTCTTTGCTTATCTGGTTTTTGGTATGGCCGGGTTTGGTTCTGCTCTTATTGCTAGCCCAGTTCTGGCATTTTATATTCCTGTAGCGAAAATTGTTCCTATGCTCGCGTTGGTAGATTTAATCGCCGCAGTGATTAATATTACTAGAGAGGGTAAAAAATCAGAGTTTAGTGAGTTCAAATTAATGATTCCATTAATGGTTGTCGGTAGCTTGATTGGCGCCGCCATTTTATTGATGGCCCGACCTGATGTTTTAGTTCTGGTGTTGGGGTTATTTGTTGTTTTCTATTCAATTTATTCGCTATTTTTCAGTAAAACCTACCGTCAATTCCCCGCTAAAGCCGCTATTCCATTTGGTCTGGGTGGAGGTATTTTCAGTGCGCTATTTGGTAGTGGGGGTTTTCTTTATGCAATTTATCTAACTGGGCGGATAGCAGATAAGGAAATTTTCAGGATCACTCAGACGACTTTAATTGGTTTCAGTACCCTGACGAGAGTGATTATTTTTGTTGTCATGGGGATTTATCTGGATACCTCATTTTTGTTATTGATACTGGTATTTATTCCAGCCATGTTGTTGGGAATCTATTTTGGTCGCCAGGTGACACTGAAAATCTCCAGAGAAACGTTCTTGAAGTTTATCAATATTATTGTACTGGCTTCGGGGTTAATGCTGATATATCGTTATATATTTACTATTTGAAATATACCCGTCATCTTTCAAGTTGCCTCTTTGTTGGCTGCACTCACTCACCCCAGTCACATAGTTATCTATGCTCCCGGGGATTCGCTCCTTTGCCGCCGCGATGCATCTTGAAATCAATAGGGTATAGTAACTAATTGGAATTAATGTATTCAATATAATATTATTAATTTGTTGTTTTCAGTTCATTTCATATTTATTCTCTTTGTTTTTGCTGGATAGGCATAAATAAAATGAGTAGTCGTGATTATAGAAATAATAATTTTTTTGCCATTTTTACTATTACCACGAGTGTCGCTGTTATTGGCATTGTCATTGGTTTGACTATCCCAATGATAGCGTTACGCTTGAATAGCCAAGGTATTGATGAGTTGTACATTGGTTTAATTTCTGCGGCTCCGGCATTGGGGGTTCTTTTGAGTGCTCCGGTAGTCCAGAAAATTGTAGCTCTGGTAGGTAAGAAACACGCCATGATGATTGCAACAGGGGTTTCTGCTGGTAGTTTGCTCCCACTTTTGGGTTCGTTGCCGATGGAGTTGCTTTTTCCTCTGCGGTTAGTTACTGGTGCTGCTAACGGGTTAATGATCTGTCTCGGTGAAACCTGGATTAATGAACTCTCTGAAGAGAATAAACGAGGCAGGGTACTGGCTGTTTATACAACAGTTTTTACTATCAGTCAGTTGCTTGGCCCTTCTATCATTGCTTTTTATGGTATCGCAGATAAAACGCCGATACTGATTTGTACTCTGATCCATATCTTTTCACTGGTGCTCTTTGTCATGGTAGATCAGAAGAAAGGCGATAAGTTGCCGCAACACAGTAAGAAATCTAATTTCTCTATTGTTCAATTTGTGAAGATTGCACCGGCGATCTGTGGTGGTGTGCTATTTTTTTCCTTTTTCGACGGGACCATTCTTTCTATGTTTCCCATCTACGGGATGAGTTGTGGGTATACCGAAGCGGTAGCTGCACTGATGATAAGTGTCATTCTTGCTGGTGATGCAGTGATGCAGCTTCCGTTTGGTTGGTTGGCGGATCATATGAATCGTATGCGCCTATACCAGATTTGTGGTGTAGCAACGCTCGGAGCAAGTGCATTATTGCCGTTTGTTATGACATATCAATATCTTATCTGGCCTTTGTTGATTGTTTTAGGGGCAACTGCGGGGGCTATCTACACCATTGCATTGGTCCAAATCGGTCAGTATTTTTCAGGAAATGATCTGATAGTGGCTAATGCCGCGGCGGCTATGTTGTGGGGAATTGGGAGTTTGTTTGGACCACTGCTTGCCGGTATAGCGAGTTCAGTGACGCCATCAGGTTTACCTGTTCTGCTTGTCATCATTGCAGCACTGTTTCTGGTTTCAACCATGGATCGGTTTAATCCACAAAGTGATAAAAGTAATAAAAGTGATAAAAGCTGAAGTATTCAGTCGGTAGCTGTACAGGTGCAAAAGCTGGCGGTGAATAGCAGTCAGCACTGAGTAAATATTATGTTTTTTCAAATGGCTGGGGAGTCGAATCCTAAGATTGAAACATTGCGATTAATTATTGTGAAAAGTTTAATTTCTGGAAGTCATTTTGTTAATGCTTGGCTAAATAATACCTTAGCTATTGATTTCGACACTATGATCACTGGATAATCTTTCGCCTCAAATTCTCTCACTGTTTTCTATTCTAAAAGCTAAACGATTGCTTTTATGATTTGTTGAACCGATTGGTGCAATGTTCATTAAGTTGTTGTGTTATTAAGCAAGGTAATCGTTTTCGTTTGATGAGGAAGTGGAAGAAGTACCATTAACATAATGCAGGGGAACGACATGTCTGGCACTCAGGCACCAGTTAAATGCAAACTGGATAAGTATTTTAAATTGACTGAACGTGGCACAACGGTACGCCGTGAAATTCTGGCGGGGATCACAACTTTCTTGGCGATGGTTTATTCAGTCATCGTTGTACCGGGAATGTTAGGGCAGGCAGGGTTTCCCCATACTGCTGTCTTTATTGCGACTTGTTTAGTTGCCGGTTTTGGTTCTTTGTTAATGGGGCTGTGGGTTAACTTGCCAATGGCAATTGGTTGTGCAATTTCGTTGACTGCATTTACCGCTTTTAGTCTGGTTTTAGGACAGCAAATCACTATTCCGGTTGCACTCGGTGCGGTATTTTTGATGGGGTGTTTGTTTACAGTGATTTCTGTTACCGGTATTCGTTCTTGGATTCTACGCAATATACCCATGGGCATTGCGCATGGTGCAGGGATTGGTATTGGGCTGTTTTTGTTGCTGATTGCATCAAACGGTGTTGGTCTGGTCATTAAGAACCCTCTGGAAGGTTTGCCTGTTGCTTTGGGGTCGTTCACCTCTTTTCCGGTTATGATGACTCTGCTTGGGCTGGCTGTTATTTTTGGTCTGGAAAAATTGAAAGTTCCCGGTGGTGTGCTGTTAGTGATCGTGGTGATTTCAGTTATTGGGCTGGTTTTTGATCCGGCGGTAAAATATCAAGGGTTCTTTAAGATACCAAGTCTGGGAGATGATGGCCTGTCCTTGATTTTTAGTATGGATATTATGGGGGCTTTGCAGCCAATTGTGTTACCCAGTGTGTTGGCGTTAGTCATGACTGCGGTGTTTGATGCGACCGGTACCATCCGTGCGGTAGCAGGGCAAGGGAACCTGTTGGATAAAGGCGGACAGATTATTAATGGCGGTAAAGCACTGACTGCCGACTCTGTTAGTAGTATTTTTGCCGGTGCTATCGGTGCTTCTCCGGCTGCGGTATATATCGAATCAGCCGCGGGTACCGCAGCCGGCGGTAAAACAGGTTTAACCGCAACAGTTGTCGGTATCCTGTTCTTGTTAATTTTGTTCTTTTCTCCACTTTCCTATCTTGTACCGGCGTATGCCACCGCGCCGGCGTTGATGTATGTTGGTTTGTTGATGCTGAGTAATGTCAGAAAGCTGGATTTCGATGATTTTGTTGGGGCGATGTCCGGTATGCTTTGTGCAGTCTTTATTGTTCTGACCTGCAATATTGTAACCGGTATTATGTTGGGTTTCAGTTCGCTGGTTGTTGGTCGTATCTGTTCCGGTGAATGGCGCCAATTGAATATCGGTACCGTGGTAATTACGATCGCTTTAGTAGCATTTTATGCTGGTGATTGGGCTATTTGATTGATTAAAAAGTGCGTAATGGGTGTTCACCCCTGCGCACTTTGCCAATTCTTGCGATTACTTTTAAATTCTCAATTATTTCCCCTGTATTTATCTGATTAGTTTACAATATTCCTGTAATTCTTTCAGATACGGCTCCGCGTGTATCTACCTTTTTCGATTGATTCAGTTATTTTAGTATTAAGATTTATTCTCACTGTTTTGTGTTAACGGGAAGAAAAAGAGTTTCAATCTGTATACCAACGGTTCTTAGGCAAATTGTAAGGGCAACATGGAAATATTCTTTACTATTCTGATCTTGATTTTGGTGGTTTCAGTTTCTGGCGTTCTGACTAAAGTGATTCCGTTCCGCATACCTCTGCCGTTAATGCAAATTGCTATGGGAGCATTGCTGGCTTGGCCGCACTTTGGCTTACATGTGACTTTTAATCCTGAGATATTTCTCGTTCTGCTAATTCCTCCTTTGTTATTCGTTGATGGCTGGAAAATGCCGACCAGAGAGTTTTTCCAGTATGGACGGGAAATTTTCATACTGATGCTGGTATTGGTGCTGGTTACTGTTGTCGGTATTGGTTATCTGATTTACTGGCTGATGCCTGGTATTCCGTTAATTGCTGCTTTTGCCCTTGCTGCTGTGCTATCGCCAACAGATGCGGTGGCTTTATCATCCATTGTTGGAAAAAGGCGTATGCCTAAGCGCATGATGAATGTGATGGAAGGGGAAGCGTTAATGAACGATGCTTCCGGCCTGGTAGCCTTAAAGTTCGCTGTAGCGATAGCAATGGGAACGATGGCATTTTCTGTTACTGGCATGACCATAGAATTCTTCAAAGTTGCTATTGGCGGTTTGTTATCCGGTATTGCAGTAACCTGGTTGTACAGTAAATCCCTGCGCTTAATGAATCGTTGGAGCGGTGGCGATCCGGCAACCCAAATTGTTTTCATGTTGCTGTTGCCGTTTGCTTCTTATCTGATTGCAGAACATATTGGTGTTTCCGGTATCCTTGCCGCGGTTGCCGCGGGTATGACGATCAGTAAATCTGGGGTCATCCGCAATGCTCCGTTGGCAATGCGTTTGCGTGCTGATAGTGTCTGGTCAATGCTGGCGTTCGTATTTAACGGCCTGGTGTTTGTCATGCTGGGCCTGCAATTACCGGGGATCTGGCAAACTTCCGTTATACAGGCAGAAATTGATCCAACTGTTGAAACCTGGATGCTGTTCGCCGCAGTTGCAGTGATTTATGGAGCCCTTTTATTACTGCGTTTCTGCTGGTTATGGCTGATGAAGAATATCAGCAAATTTTTTATGAAAAAAAATCCACTGAATTTTGCGACTTATACCACTCGTGAATTATGGCTGGCATCTTTTGCCGGAGTTCGTGGAGCAATCACACTTGCTGGCGCACTGTCTGTTCCTCTGTTTCTGACGGATGGTACGCCATTCCCGGCCCGTTATCAGCTTATCTTTATTGCCGCGGGAGTCATTCTGTTCTCGTTGTTAATTGGCGTTCTCTCTTTGCCATTCCTGTTACGGGGAATGCAAACTTCCGATAAGGAGGCAGATATCAGTGAGGTCCGAATGGCGCGGGCAGCTATGGCGGAAGTGGCGATTGTCAGTATGAATAAGATGGAAGAGCGTCTTTCTGCTAGTCCCGAAGAGCAATTGGATGCTGAAGTGATTACTGAAGTTGCTTCCAGGGTAATTGGCTATTTGCGTCGCCGTACTGTGGGGCAAGATGAGATAGAACATAGCCTGCTAGTGGAAGATTTGGAGCGTCGTTTTCGTCTGACTGCATTAAGGGCAGAGCGTGGTGAGTTATATCATCTGCGTGCAACTAGAAAAATCAGTAATGAGACACTTCAAACCTTGCTGCATGATTTGGATTTACTGGAAGCTCTACTGGTACAGAAAGAGCATTGATATCTTATAATTTGTGAGTTGTCACGATAATCTTGTGAGTCGCCGTGTTCAGCCTGATCGGTGGATATTTCGCCTGTCAGGTTGATAACTGATTTTATATGTTTACTCGTATCTGGCTGGTGGTATTGGGTTTCCCGCCGTGGATACCGGAACCTCTCGGCAATGATGAATAATATGTTGGTTCCGGTGGAATGGCTGATCAATTTACCATTGGTGGGAGTTTGGTTGTTGCGTTGTTCTGGGGGCATCAACGTTTAATTTTGCAATTCCTTTTACGAATGGCAGATTATCCATCGCGTGCTGGCGTGCGGAATGGATAAACGCGTCAATCTCAGGCTGATACTGTTCTCCTTCACGAACGGCAGCGTACAGCCTGCTCCATAAACCTTCTCCCAGTGTTTTAGTTACCACTAACTCTTGCCTTTCAAATGTCTCAACAACCCAATGTGGCAGAGCCGCGATTCCCATGCGGGCAGCGACCATTTGGATCAGTAACAGGGTGTTATCCACATTTTTCAACATAGGGACAACGCCCGCCGGTTGCAAGAAACGCCGCCAGATATCGAATCTCTGACGTTGAACGGGGTAGATCATCAACGTCTCATCAATTAAATCTTTTGGCTGGATGTGCAGTTTATTGGCCAGAGGATGATCCGGAGCAACAACCAGTTTGACCTCATAATCAAATAGCGGTGTGTAGTGCAAATGACTCTCAGGGAGAATATCTGATGTCAAAACGACATCCAATTCTCGTTGCAGTAATGCAGGTTGTGGATCAAAAGTGACGCCGGATTTGAAATCCACATTGACTTGTGGCCAGGTTTCTCGGAAATGCTTGAGTGCAGGTGTCAGCCATTGAATACAACTATGACATTCAATAGCGATACGCAGATTTGTTTGGCTCGGTTCTTTACATTCGCGCAGTGCATTTTGAACCAGAGGGAGCACTTGTTCTGCTAGTCGTAATAAAACTTCACCCTGTGGTGTGAAACGAAGCGGTTGACTTTTACGAATGAACAACCGGAAGCCAAGGCGATGTTCAAGATCGCTGAACTGATGAGACAAAGCGGATTGTGTTTGATGCAGATGATTGGCTGCTGCCGCTAATGAACCACAATGACTCAATGATTGTAATGTTTTTAGGTGTTTTATTTCGATCATGAGAAACCTTCAGGATGATAATGAATAAATTGCGCTTGTGGTTTATACCTTACCTGTTGATTATGGATGTGTAAACATCTAGACGGCTAAAAATGACGGGATAATGAAATGACGACTATTAATCACACACTTGGCTTTCCACGTATCGGTTTGAAAAGAGAACTCAAAAAGGCTCAGGAAAATTATTGGGCAGGGAAAATTTCTCAGCAAGAATTATCGGAAACTGGCCGTGAGTTACGTGCCCGTCACTGGGAACAACAAAAGCAGGCTGGTGTTGATTTAGTGCCGGTTGGTGATTTCGCTTGGTATGATCATGTTCTAACCACCAGTTTACTACTCGGTAATGTGCCACCGCGTCACCAGAATCCAGATGGCACGATTGATCTAGATACACTGTTCCGTATTGCTCGCGGTCGTGCGCCGACGGGTGAACCTGCCGCCGCCGCAGAAATGACTAAATGGTTTAATACTAACTACCATTATATTGTGCCGGAATTTCAGCAAGGGCAGGAATTTAAGCTGAGTTGGACTCAGTTACTAGAAGAAGTGGATGAAGCCTTATCTCTGGGCCATCAAGTGAAACCAGTTTTACTGGGGCCGATAACTTACCTGTGGTTGGGTAAAGTGAAAGGTCAGGTATTTGATCGTCTCTCTTTATTGAAAGATATTCTTCCTGTTTATCAGCAAGTATTAGCTGAGTTAGCTAGACGTGGTATCGAATGGGTTCAGGTTGATGAACCTGCGCTGGTACTGGAACTGCCAGCAGAGTGGTTGGCAGCTTATCCGGTTGCTTATCAGGCACTTCAAGGACAGGTTAAACTATTGCTGACTACCTATTTCGATAGCGTTGGTCACAATCTAGAAACGATTAAATCTTTGCCGGTACAAGGGCTACATGTGGATCTGGTTGCTGGTCAGGATGATATCGCGCAACTGAATGAGTCATTGCCGAAAGATTGGGTGCTTTCCCTTGGTGTGATTAATGGTCGTAATGTATGGCGTGCTGATTTAACCGCTAAGCATCAGCTAATTAAGCCATTGGTAGGTAGCCGTACACTGTGGATCGGTTCTTCCTGTTCTCTTCTGCATAGCCCTATTGATCTGAGTGATGAGACTGCGCTTGATGCAGAGGTGAAAAGCTGGTTTGCGTTCGCATTGCAGAAATGTGAGGAGTTAGCTTTGCTGGCTGCGGCATTGAATCAGCCAGATGGCAGTAAACAAGCAGAATTGGATGCTTACAGTGCGCCAATCCGTGCACGTCGTGAATCTAAACGGGTGAATAATCAGGCTGTTACTGAGCGCCTGGCGGCAATTAAGCCACAGGACAGTGAGCGTAATCAGCCATACCCACAGCGTGCGGAAATACAGCGTCAGCGCTATAACTTGCCATTGTGGCCGACAACAACCATTGGATCATTCCCGCAAACGACGGAAATTCGTGGCTTGCGTTTGGATTTCAAAAAAGGCCGGGTAGATGGTGCCAGCTATCGTACCAATATCTGTGAACATATTAAGCAGGCAATTAACGAACAAGAACGTTTAGGATTAGATGTATTGGTTCATGGCGAAGCTGAACGTAACGACATGGTGGAGTACTTCGGTGAACACCTCGACGGTTTTGTCTTTACGCAGAATGGTTGGGTTCAGAGCTATGGGTCCCGCTGCGTGAAGCCACCAGTGATTATTGGCGACGTCAGTCGTCCAGAAGCTATCACGGTAGAATGGGCTAAATATGCTCAATCGCTGACGGAGAAACCTGTCAAAGGGATGTTAACCGGGCCGGTGACAATTCTCTGTTGGTCATTCCCAAGGGAAGATGTCAGCCGTGAGACGATTGCTAAACAGATTGCATTGGCACTGCGTGATGAAGTGGACGATTTGCAAGAAGCGGGTATTGGTATCATCCAGATTGATGAGCCAGCATTGCGGGAAGGTTTACCACTGCGCCGGGAAGAGTGGCAATCCTATCTAGATTGGGCGGTAGAAGCATTTAAATTGAATGCTGCAATTGCCAAAGATGACACACAGATTCACACTCATATGTGTTATTGCGAGTTCAATGACATCATGCCTTCCATCGCAGCATTAGATGCGGACGTGATTACCATTGAAACTTCCCGTTCAGATATGGAGCTGTTGGATTCATTCGAAAACTTCTCTTATCCGAATGAGATCGGGCCGGGGGTTTATGACATTCATTCACCTAACGTACCTAGTGTTGAATGGATTGAAGCACTGTTACGTAAAGCGGCTGATCGTATTCCGGTCGAACGCTTGTGGGTTAACCCGGATTGTGGCCTGAAAACCCGTGGTTGGATTGAAACTCGCCAGTCACTGGCAAACATGGTACAAGCAGCGAAACGCCTCCGTGAATCAGTGAAATAACGTATCCTGTAATTTGCCTGTCATCTTTAATTGGTGATGGGCATTTTTCATAAAATAATCTTTCTTTTTGCAATAGCACGTAGAGGTGCGGCTTGGCTGGGATCTTTTCTGTTACCAAACTTTTAGTAACTTATATATGCCATATTGGTATTTGAAAAAATACATTTTATTAACAAAATAACCCGGGTAGTAACAAGATGGAAGCATTGTAATATACCCTATGGATTTCAAGATGTATCGCGACGGCAAGGGAGCGAATCCCCGGGAGCATAGGTAACTATGTGACCGGGGTGAGTGAGTGCAGCCAACAAAGAGGCAACTTGAAAGATAACGGGTATAGAAACTTAATAATTAAAGAGAGGATTATATGGATGTTAATAAGTTGCAAGGTAAGAAAAGTAGCTCTCGAAGAAATTTTTTAAAAAGTAGTGCTGTTATTACAGCGACTGCTGCACTTGCTCCGATGAGTTTAGCTCGTGCGGAAACAAAGTTATCCCCACAACATGGAATAGGCGTATGTACGCTTGCGCCAGAGCAGATATCAGGGCCGTATTTCCGAAATGACAAAATTGTAAGAAGGGATATTACCGATTCAGAAGTAGGAATACCTTTTTTATTGAAAATTACTGTCATGGATAAAAAAACATGTAAACCCATTGATAATTTATTTATTGATATCTGGCATTGTAATAGTCGGGGGAAATATTCTGGTTGGAGTTATATCAGCCCCGATATAGTACCTAACGTTGCTGGAATAGCTTCTATCAATAGAACTGATGATAAAAATTTTCTAAGAGGAGCCCAACCATCGGATAAGAATGGGATAGTTAATTTTACGACTATTTATCCTGGGTTTTATGCTGGTAGAGCGACTCATATTCATGTTGCAATCAGAAAATTGAGTACAGATATAACTGACAAAGAGCACTTTGCTTTTGTTGGTCAAATGTATTTTCCAGAAGAAATAAATACAGCTGTTTATAAATATGATCTGTATTCAAAACAGAGGGTAATCAGAACAAAAAATCATGAGGATGAATATTTTAAAAATATGAATGGTCACCTTTCAGAAATAAAAGTAACAAAAATAGATGAATCTGATATTAACCGTGGGATACTGGGTGAAATAATTCTATCGATAGACTTGGAAAATATATCTAATTTCATAACTAAAGATGATTTATATTTTCATACGGTATGACCGGTTTTGTTGAATAAACTAAATTTCAATGTAATAATAGTTTACATATGAATATTGTGCAGGCACAGAGAGGATTATCTTTACTGTTTGATTGATATTATCAGTAGATTATATTTTCTGTGCCTGTTGTTTTCTCAGAGAAAAAAATTTTAGTCCTGCAAGCAGAATATCGAATTAATGAGTTGTGCCTCCATTAATGGCGATATCTTCACTGTTTTTTAATGCTCCAGCGATAGCAATTTCCAGTGCTGTTCTAATTGTTTCCAGGATCATACTCGGAGCGCCTGAATACCGAACTGCTTGTTCAGGTAGAAAAGGAATATGGATAAATCCACCGCGTATTTCAGGATGGATGCATGCCAAATGATGCAACAAGCCATACATGACGTGATTACAGACAAAAGTACCTGCGGTTTGTGAAATGGAGGCAGGGATTCCTGCTTCACACAAACTTTTGACTATCGCATTGATCGGTAATGTGGCGAAGTAGGCGGCAGGGCCTGTTGCGATTATGGGGGTATTGATAGGCCGATTGCCTTGATTATCAGGAGTGCTAGCATCATTGATATTAATTGCCACGCGTTCCACGGTAATATTTGGTCTACCGCCTGCCTGCCCCACGGCAATAACCAGATCAGGCTGCACATCATCAATAGCAGCATACAGACAAGACAGAGAGACGTCGAACACACACGGAAGCTGACGCGCCTCAATGTGGGCCCCGCATAATTCTCGCCCTTGCAGTTGTTTAGCTGCTTCCCATGATGGATTAGTCGTTTCTTTGCCGAAAGGCTCAAAACCTGTAATTAAAACTGTTTTCTGTGTCGTCATAGATAGTACCCTTATATGGTGGAAAGATTCTAACGTACCTAAACAATATGCATCCTATAAATGATAACCGTGATATTTTTATTTGACATACCTGTTATCTTTCAAGTTGCCTGTTTGTTGGCTTCGTTCGATCACCCCGGTCACAAAGTTAGCTATGCTCCCGGGGATTCGCTCCCTTGCCGTCACAATGCATCTTGAAATCCATAGGGTATACAGTTAATTTTTTAATATGTTCATCGTAAGAGAAAATTATTTTCAAAATAATTCAGCTTATTGCGTTGTTGGTTTATCAATGTTAAGAAAATATTTTAATAGCGCCGGTGATTTAATATTTGCTTAAGTTGATAGTTTATGGGAAATATTTTGTTTTATGACTGAGTTGTGAAACGATAATTTTTTCTTTGTGATGGGATGGATATTAACCGCTATTAACTCTCAAGGAGAAAATATTTCGATGAGATAGTCCGTGATATATTTTTCCCAGTACGTTTAAATATAATTAAACAATTGGTTGTTTTTTCCCATAATATGAACTCATTCAAGTTAGTTTATGGATGGAAGAAAACGCCCTGTTTTGTCCGTTTTGTGTTTTTTTTGTGATTTATATCTCAAAATAATGTACGTTTTTCTTTTTTATATTACTTTAAGGTGACATTTATCACTAAAAGATGTCTAAATGATCAATACAGTAGATCTCAACTAATTTCATTATAAATTCTTCTTGCTGAGGAGTCTGATATGTCT
This sequence comes from Photorhabdus kayaii, assembly GCF_025384895.1. Taxonomy (NCBI): domain Bacteria; kingdom Pseudomonadati; phylum Pseudomonadota; class Gammaproteobacteria; order Enterobacterales; family Morganellaceae; genus Photorhabdus; species Photorhabdus kayaii. The sequence continues at coordinate 21,186 of NZ_JAJAFZ010000030.1, read as the reverse complement.
GATGTATTTCACTTAGGTCTGACCAAAAGCGACCTGCAAGGCGCAACGTTAGCTATTGTTCCGGGTGATCCGAAACGTGTGGAAAAAATCGCAAGATTGATGGATAACCCCGTTCATCTTGCTTCTTTACGTGAATTCACGTCATGGCGGGCAGAAATTGATGGTAAAGCTGTCATTGTGTGCTCTACGGGCATTGGTGGCCCGTCAACCTCTATCGCTGTTGAAGAATTAGCGCAATTGGGTGTGCGTACTTTTTTACGTATCGGCACAACAGGTGCAATTCAGGAAAATATCAATGTTGGTGATGTGTTGGTTACCACCGCAGCTGTTCGTTTGGATGGTGCCAGCCTGCATTTTGCTCCGATGGAATTCCCGGCGGTTGCCGATTTTGAATGTACGACAGCTCTGTACGAAGCAGCAAAAGATTTAGGTGCAATGGTACATGTGGGGGTAACGGCCTCTTCCGATACTTTTTATCCCGGCCAGGAGCGTTACGATACCTATTCTGGCCGTGTTGTGAGCCATTTTAAAGGTTCAATGGCTGAATGGCAGGCGATGGGGGTTATGAATTATGAAATGGAATCGGCAACTTTATTAACAATGTGTGCAAGCCAAGGGCTGCGTGCAGGTATGGTTGCCGGTGTTATTGTTAACCGTACTCAGCAGGAGATTCCTAATGTTGAATTACTTGAGAAAACAGAAAGTAACGCATTGGGGATTGTAGTAGAAGCTGCTCGCCGTTTGTTGTAAATCATACTTTTTGGGCCGGAGTATTCCGGCTCACTCTTATTTTGAATAGAAATCTGTTAATGTTTTAATACCTAACAACTGATTAAAAGTCATCATGATCACAACATCTTTATTGCATCCATCAGTGCTTCCCCTTAATGGAGGGATTAATTTTCGTGATTTAGGCGGTAAAAAAGTCGCGAGTGGTGGAAAAATCAAATCAGGCTTGCTTTTCCGTTCTGGTTCTCTGGATCGCTTAACAGAACAAGACCAATCTTTCCTGGCAAATAAAAATCTCTTTCAAATCATAGATTATCGTGATATCAGTGAAATAGTGGATAAACCCGATTTGATATGGAATGGCGCTAATTATCATCATGCTCCGGCCAATCCCTTATCTGATGAAGTGAATGCAAATCTGGAAAAATTGGCGTCAGAGATGTTGGAACAATTTAATCCTCAGGCATTTATGTTCCGTCTTTATGAATTACTGCCTCTAAAAAATTCAGCCTATAAGACATTAGTTAAATTACTGCAACAACCGGAAAAAGGTGGGATAGTCCAGCATTGTGCGGTAGGTAAAGACAGAACCGGTGTAGGTTCCGCGCTGGTATTATTTGCATTGGGGGCTGATTTGGATACGGTAATGGAAGATTATTTAGTGACTCACTCTACTTTGGCTCCTTACCGTGAATATCTGTTAAATGAGCATGCGAAAACCATGAGTGACGATGTGGTTGATAAATTCGCTTATGTTTATTCCGTGAGAGAAGAGTTTTTAATGACGGCATTAAACAGTATTAACCAGCATTATGGCAGTGTAGATATATGGCTGGAGAAAGATCTTGGCCTTGATTTTGCTGCTCGTAAGAAATTACAAGGTTATTTCCTTGAATAAAAAGTTGGTTTAATTCTGGTTAATGCAGCGGTGGTTAAATTGAATGTAGTATACCCGTTATCTTTCAAGTTGCCTCTTTGTTGGCTGCACTCGCTCACCCCAGTCACATAGTTATCTATGCTCCCGGGGATTCACTCCCTTGCCGTCGCGATGCATCTTGAAATCCATAGGGTATATTAATCAATATAGGAATTTGAATTTGAGCCTTCATGAAATAGTTGAGTTGGTAATCGCTTTTGTTAAAGCACACGATACCTGGATCATGCCGATTGTTTTCTTACTTGCTTTTGGTGAATCTCTGGCTTTTTTCTCATTGTTATTACCTGCAACAATCATATTGCTTGGGTTAGGTGCATTAATAGGTGAAAGTGGCCTTAATTTCTGGTCAATTTGGTTGGCAGCCGCGATAGGGGCCTTTTTGGGCGATTGGGTATCCTATATCGCCGGTGCGTATTTTAAAGGTGATGTTGGTAAAATCTGGCCGATTTCCCGTAAACCACAACTGCTGACACGAGCGCATAATTTTTTTGAGCGCTGGGGTATCTGGAGCATTTTCCTTGGTCGGTTTTTTGGGCCATTCCGTGCAATTGTGCCATTAGTCGCGGGCATTTGTACCATGCCGTTGCGCTACTTCCAGATTGCCAATATCTGTTCCGCACTTATCTGGTCTTTTGGCGTATTAGCTCCAGGAGCATTTGGTTTGCAATGGTTAGTGAAATGGGTGAGTTAATTGGGAGCGGCTTCGCAGACTGAACCATCTGTATAAATCATTCTGGACATCTATACAGTGGCAATTTAGTTTATCTGGTCTAAGCATTAGATAGAGGAAGTACCGGTGGGTATCCAGTTGTTATATACGTTGATAGGTACACTTGGCGGTCTTTTGGGTGGTGGTATTCTCGTTTGGTTCTCCGTTCATCAACGTATTCAACAACAAGAGTTGGAATTACGGAAATTGGACAGCCAGCTTGCCGTTGCCAATGAGAAACTTGAACAATCCGCTTATTGGCGGGTTGAATGCGAACAATTGAACCAAGAATTGCGGGCTCAGAGAGAAATCAATAGCGTGCAAGAATCTGAACTGCGGGAAGTGACGACACGTCTGGAAGAGAGTCGCCTTGCGGCTGAAGAGAAACAGCGGTTGCTGATCAACAGTGAACTACGTTTGAATACTCAATTTGAGAATTTGGCTAATCGTATTTTTGAACAAACGGGGCGCCGTACTGATGAACAAAATCGGCAAAGTCTCAATACGCTTTTGGCACCATTTCGTGAACAGCTCGATGGCCTTCATCGGCAAGTACAGGAGAGTTTTGGTCAGGAAGCCCGTGAACGGCATACTCTTGCACATGAAATCCGTAATTTACAGCAACTCAATGTCCAGATGGCGCAGGAAGCTATCAATCTGACAAATGCCCTTAAAGGTAATAATAAAATTCAGGGAGATTGGGGGGAAGTGGTGTTGGCTCGTATTTTGGAAGCTTCTGGTTTACGGGAAGGACATGAATTTCGCACTCAGGTGAATATCAAGGTAGAGGGTAACCGCCGTTTCCAACCCGATGTTATTGTTCATTTGCCGCAAGGGAAAGATGTGGTGATTGATGCCAAAATGTCGCTGGTTGCTTATGAGCGTTATTTTAATAGTGAAGATCAGCATCAGCGGGAATTAGCCCTTCAAGAACATATCGACTCAATTAAAGGTCATATCCGTGGTTTGAGCCGCAAAGATTACCAGCAGTTGCCTGGGCTGAAATCGTTGGACTATGTATTGATGTTTATTCCGGTTGAACCCGCTTATCTGGTTGCGCTGAACAAGGCGCCTGAGCTGCTTGATGAAGCACTTAAATACAATATTATGCTAGTTAGTCCATCAACATTGTTGGTTGCTGTGCGTACTATTAATAACTTGTGGCGCTATGATTATCAAAGCCAAAATGCGCGTTTAATCGCCGATAAGGCTGCCCGTATGTACGATAAAATGCGTTTGTTTGTCGATGACATGCAAGGTTTGGGGCAAAGCTTGGATAAGGCTCAACTTAATTATCGACTGGCAATGAAAAAGTTGACTGAGGGACGTGGCAACCTGATAAGTCAGGCGGAGAGTTTTCGTAATTTAGGTGTTGAGGTGAAACGTCCGATTGATCCTGAATTGGTTGATAAAGCCAGCCAATCATTCTGCGCTAATGATTAATACCAGGATAGGGTTTTATCTGAAAGGCTGATACACTTTTATAACGCTTTGAATAAAAAATGGGCAAATAACATGGTAGACCAAACGAAACAAACCACGCATTTTGGTTTCCGTACTGTAGCAAAGGATGAAAAAGCAGGCATGGTGGCCGAAGTGTTTCATTCTGTTGCAGCGAAATACGATTTAATGAATGATTTAATGTCGTTTGGTATCCATCGTATCTGGAAACGTATGGCTATTGATGCCAGTGGGGTGCGCAGAGGTCAGAGGATACTTGATTTAGCCGGTGGTACCGGAGATCTGACCGCCAAATTTTCTCGCATAGTTGGTGAAAAAGGCGAAGTTGTTCTTGCTGATATCAATGAATCTATGCTGAAGGTTGGGCGTGAGAAATTACGTGATGTTGGTATTGTTGGTAATGTCAGCTATGTGCAGGCTAATGCGGAAGCGTTGCCTTTCCCTGATAACTATTTTAATTGCATCACTATCTCTTTTGGGCTGCGCAATGTTACTGAAAAAGAAAAAGCCCTGCGTTCTATGTTTCGGGTGTTGAAGCCGGGTGGGCGTTTATTGGTACTTGAATTTTCTAAGCCTTTGTTCGCTCCGTTAAGCAAAGCGTATGATGCTTATTCTTTCCATGTGCTGCCAAAGATTGGTCAGGTTTTTGTGCAGGATGCTGACAGTTATCGTTATTTGGCGGAATCCATCCGTATGCATCCTGATCAGGATGCGCTTAAAACGATGATGGAAGAAGCTGGCTTTGAACAGGTGACTTATACCAATATGACTGGCGGCATTGTTGCACTACACAGAGGTTTTAAATTCTGAGATGGAAAGACCATCACTGAGTACAGTTATTAATTCCACACTTGCGCCGGTTTTAACCGCAGTGATGGAAACATCGTTGAATTACCTGTTGTACCGTGAACCCGTGTTAAGGCCAGCTCGTATGCGGCTGGTGGACAAAGTTTTGTCGATAGAATTAAAAGAAATGAATACACCACTCACGTTGGTGTTCAGTGAAAAACAGGTGGACGTATTAAGCCAATGGGGTGAATCTGCCGATTGCACTGTTAAAACTCACTTTTCTGCTTTGCTTAAACTACGGGATCGCCAACAAATTTCCAAGTTGCTCAATAGCGGTGAAATGGTTATTGAAGGGGATATGCAGGTTGTTCAGCAATGGTCTGCTTTGTTAGATATGGTTGAATGGGATTTGGCCCATTATCTTTCTCCTTATTTCGGGGATATCGCTGCCGAAAGTATTAGTCAAGCCCTTAAAAAGGGATTTCAGTGTGTTTCCGGCTCAATGGAATGCCAGAAAAATTATCTGGCGGAAGCGTTAACGGAAGAATGGAAACTGGCCCCAAATCAGCTTGAAGTGGCTTATTTCAGTGAAGAAGTTAGCATGTTGGCCAAAGATATCGAGCAAATAGAACAACGATTGGCAGTATTAGAGGGAAAATATGACTCCAGGTGAATTAAGGCGCCTTTATTTGATCATACGGGTTTTTCTTTCTTACGGATTAGAGGAGCTAATTCCTCGGATTCGCCTAACTTGGCCTCTTCGTTTTGGTCGTTATTTGTTGTTCTGGATCCCAAATAGACATAAAGATAAATCACTTGGGGAGAGATTACGGCTTGCCTTACAGGAATTAGGGCCTGTTTGGATTAAATTTGGACAGATGCTTTCAACGCGGCGTGATCTGTTTCCTCCAGCAATAGCGGATCAACTGGCATTGTTGCAAGACCGAGTTGCCTCTTTTGATGGTGCTCTGGCGCGTCAATATGTTGAAACCGCTTTAGGAGGGGCATTGGAAACCTGGTTTGATGATTTTGAACCTATTGCTCTGGCCTCTGCTTCAATTGCTCAGGTCCATACTGCTCGGTTAAAAGAGAATGGACAGGAAATTGTTATCAAAGTCATCCGCCCTGATATTCTGCCGATTATCAAAGCGGATATCCGGTTAATGTACCGTCTGGCTAATTGGGTACCAATGTTATTACCCGATGGACGTCGTTTACGTCCTCGTGAAGTTGTACGTGAATACGAGAAGACGTTAATTGATGAACTGAATTTGCTGCGTGAAGCGGCTAATGCAATTCAACTCCGCCGTAATTTCGAAAATAGTTCAACGCTTTATGTACCGGAAATTTATTCTGATTATTGCCGTGAAAATGTTCTGGTAATGGAGCGGGTTTATGGTATCCCTGTTTCTGATATTGAAGCATTGGAAGCGCAGAATACCAATATGAAATTGCTGGCCGAACGGGGCGTACAGGTCTTTTTTACACAGGTTTTTCGCGATAGCTTCTTCCATGCTGATATGCATCCGGGAAATATTTTTGTCAGCTATGAACATCCTGAAGATCCGTTTTATATTGGTATTGATTACGGTATTGTTGGTTCTCTTAATAAAGATGATAAACGTTATCTGGCTGAGAATTTTATTGCTTTCTTTAATCGTGATTACCGGAAAGTTGCTGAGCTTCATGTGGATTCAGGCTGGGTTCCTAGTGATACCAATGTTGAAGATTTTGAATTTGCAATTCGTACGGTTTGTGAGCCAATATTTGAGAAGCCACTTGCTGAAATTTCATTTGGTCATGTACTTCTGAATCTATTTAATACTGCACGTCGTTTTAATATGGCAGTGCAGCCTCAGTTAGTTCTTCTACAGAAGACGCTTTTGTATGTAGAAGGATTAGGACGGCAGCTCTATCCACAGCTTGATTTGTGGAAAACAGCAAAACCGTTTCTGGAGGAGTGGTTACATAGCCAGGTTGGATTGCCGGCTGTTATCCGAGCGTTGAAAGAAAAGGCGCCTTATTGGGCAGAAAAGTTGCCAGAACTACCTGAATTAGTGTATGACAGTCTTCAGCAGCATAAACATTTGCAGGTGAGCATTGAGAAGCTATCAGGTCATTTGAAAGGGCAACAGATAAAACAGCGGCAGTCGCAGTATTTGCTTGGTGTTGGTGCGATATTGTTTCTCTGTGGCAGCTTGTTTTTGTTATCTGGCTTAGCAAATATTCCTTGGTTGTTTATAGGCGCGGGTACCGTTTCATGGTTATTTGGCTGGTGTCGTCTGAATAAAGTTGAGTAAAATTTGTCTTAGGTCAGATTTTTTTGAAGATTGGTTATAGTTCGTCGTATATATATACCCTAAAGATTTCAAGATGCGTCGCGACGGCAAGGGAGTGAATCCCCGGGAGCATAGATAACTATGTGACTGGGGTGAGCGAGTGCAGCCAACAAAGAGGCAACTTGAAAGATAACGGGTATAATGAGCTATTAAAATAATCCCTGTTGAATAGAGGTGAATCAGAATGGGTGGTATAAGCATTTGGCAGTTACTCATTATTGCGGTCATTGTGGTGCTGTTGTTCGGCACAAATAAACTCCGTACTTTAGGTTCTGATCTTGGGGCATCTATTAAAGGTTTTAAAAAGGCGATAGGGGATGATAATCAGCCTCAACAGGCTCAAAAAACCAGTAGTGATGCCGATTTTGAGACTAAAAACATTACTGAAAGACAATCTGTAGCTCAATCTGAACCATCTGAGAGCAAAAACAAAGAGCAGGTATAAACCGTGTTTGACATTGGTTTTGGTGAGTTGCTGCTGGTTATGGTCATTGGCTTGGTGGTTTTGGGGCCAGAACGGCTACCGGTGGCAGTAAAAACGGTTGCTGGTTGGATCAGGGCACTGCGCTCTTTAGCTGCTAACGTCCAAAATGAGTTGGCCCAAGAGCTGAAATTGCAGGAGCTCCAAGAAAGCCTGAAAAAAGTTCAAGAAGAAGCGGGGTTGCAGAATTTATCCCCGGAACTAAAAGCTTCGATGGATGAGCTAAAAGAAACTGCTGAGTCTTTGAAAAAAGCATACCAAAATGAACCTGATGCGGGGAGTATGAACGCATCAGAAATAAATGAGGTGGCACAAAAGCCAGCAGCGTCTCAGGTTGTGGCTTCATCTGGACCTTCTGCTCTAGTGGATGATCAAGCGGCTTCTGCAACAAAGAAAAAAACTTCTAATTAAGTTAATGGTGAACACTAAAACATGGCTGTTGATGATACTCAACCACTTATCAGTCACCTTATTGAACTGCGTAAGCGAATTCTAAACAGTTTACTTACTGTATTAGTGGTTTTTTTAGCATTGGTTTATTTTTCTAACGACATCTATCAGATGATTTCTGCACCTTTGATTAAGCAGTTGCCTCAAGGTGCCAGTATGATAGCGACAGATGTTGCTTCTCCCTTTTTTACGCCAATAAAACTGACCATCATGGTGTCAATATTCGTATCTGCACCTATGGTTCTCTATCAAGTATGGGCATTTATTGCACCTGCGTTATATAAGCATGAACGCCGCTTGATGATCCCTTTGCTTGTTTCCAGTAGCCTGCTATTTTATTTGGGGATGGCGTTTGCTTATTTTGTTGTATTTCCGATAGCTTTTGGATTCTTTGCTAAAACGGCGCCTGAAGGGGTGCTGATTGCAACGGATATCAGTAACTACTTAAGCTTTGTCATGGCACTGTTTATGGCCTTTGGTGTCTCTTTTGAAGTACCCGTTGCCATTATTTTGTTATGTTGGAGTGGGGTAGTTACACCGGAATCCTTAAAGAAAAAGCGTCCGTATATTTTGGTCGGGGCCTTTGTTGTTGGCATGTTGTTAACGCCGCCGGATGTTTTCTCGCAAACCTTGCTGGCTATTCCTATGTATCTGCTGTTTGAATTGGGGATTTTGCTCTCCCGTTTTTATACCGGACAGCGGAAATTGGGGGATCGTTCAGAGGAAGATGAGCAGGAAGCGCCAGAAGTGAATACGGAAAAGTGATAATAGTAATCTTAACATGTTGTTCTGTAGTGCTAAGATAATTAGCACGAAGCGATAGCATATTAATTAACCCAGCGCGAGTGCGCTGGGTTTGAGTTAGGAGAGCTATATGAGCTATGCATTTCCAGGAACTTTCCCTGGTCGACGTATGCGCCGGTTGCGCTGTCATGATTTTTCCCGCCGTCTGGTTGCTGAAAACCAATTAACTGTTAATGATTTAATCTATCCTGTATTTGTGATGGAGGGTACTAATCGTCGTCAAGAAGTGCCTTCTATGCCAGGGGTGTATCGTCTGACGATGGATCTTTTGCTGAAAGAAGCTGAAGAGATTGCCCGACTGGGGATTCCTGTATTGTCTCTGTTCCCCGTTATTGAAGCAGATAAAAAATCTCTGGATGCGGAAGAAGCTTATAACCCTGATGGGTTGATTCAGCGTACGGTTCGGGCGTTGAAAAATGCTGTTCCTGAACTAGGGTTACTAACTGATGTAGCATTAGATCCATTCACTACACATGGTCAGGATGGGATCATCGACCAAGATGGTTATGTAATGAATGATGTCACCAAAGAGATCTTGGGCAGACAGGCATTGTCACATGCAGAAGCTGGTGCTGAGATTGTAGCGCCGAGCGACATGATGGATGGGCGTATTGGAGCAATCCGTGAACTGTTTGAAACGGAAGGACATGTAAATACTCAAATTATGGCTTACTCCGCTAAGTATGCTTCTAGTTATTATGGCCCATTCCGTGATGCAATCGGTTCAAATCGTAATCTGAAAGGGGGCAATAAAAAAACCTATCAGATGGACCCTGCGAATAGTGATGAAGCATTGCAGGAGATTGCACAGGATTTGCAGGAAGGCGCTGACACTGTAATGGTAAAACCAGGTATGCCCTACCTAGATGTTATTCGCAGGGTAAAAGACACATTTGGTGTACCAACCTTTGCTTATCAAGTATCTGGCGAATATGCCATGCACATGGCTGCTATCCAGAATGGTTGGTTACAAGAACGGGTAATTGTGGAGTCTCTGTTATGCTTCAAGCGCGCAGGAGCAGATGGTGTACTGACCTATTTTGCGAAACAGGTTGCTCAACAGTTATATGAACAGAAGCATTAATATTTGATTAAAAACGGGCGAATGTAAATTCTGCCCGTTTTTTGTCTGGTTAAATTTTCACAAACTGCTTATTATCAAGTGCCTTAGGTAATTGTTTATTCAGAATATTAAGTAACAGAATAGAACGGGTTTCTCCATCTGGCTCATTGTAGATAGCTTGCAATCCTTCAAAAATACCTTCGGTGATTAATACGGTATCGCCAGCCACAGGTGTATCTGGTGATACATATTCTTGCTCAGTTGCTGATACGATCTCTTTAATCAGTGTTTCCGGTACGATAGCAGGGTGCACGCCAAAACGGACAAAGTGGCTAACACCGCGTGTTGAATTGATAGTTGTAGTATGAATAATTTCAGGGTCAAACTGAACAAACAGATAATTAGGAAAAAGTGGTTCTATATTCACAGTACGTTTACCACGGGTTATTTTTTCAATTCTCGCGGAAGGAGTTAGGCAAGCAACATCTTGTCGTTCCAGATTTTCTATTGCTCGTGAAATTTGCCCACGTTTACAGTAAATGAGGTACCAGTTTTCCATCTTTATTTAACCTTAATCTAATGACTATTAAGCATAGCAAAATAGAAAAGGGCATTACAGGTATTATCTTAGTGATAATTGTTTAATGATGCATATTTATTGTTATGAGTGGGTCCTATGTTTTTCAATAAAAAAGCGATGAGTAATATTTTGGTAAGTAACAGATAAAGTAATTAATATAAAGTTGGTTGTTATTTGTTCAGTAAATATTAATAAAAGAAAAATATCAGTATTTCTGTTGAGTAATTGCAAAATTTGATAGTCATTGAGTAGCCATATGGGAAATCCGTGGTGATCAATTGGCTGCATCTTGTGCAGTGAACCCAGAGGAGATAGTGATAGCATTATTTCTGTGGTAAGAACAAAGGTATCGAGATGTTCCAATGCAATATGTTCCAACTAAACATCTTACTGGGCAATTTAATGCTCAAATATTAACTTATTAGCCTCTATTTCGTTGTATTTGACTTTAAGGTCGCAAGGTTGAATTAACCTCATTGCTTTTTAGTAACTTATTGGTTTACTTTGTAGTCTTCTGAAAAAAACACAAAAAAGCTGAGTGGGATGGCTTATAATGTTTTCCCCCTTAAAAACCGGCATAAATGAATAGTATGAAATACCGTGACTTAAGAGATTTTCTAACCTTATTGGAACATAAAGGTGAGTTGAAACGCATCAGTTTTGAAGTTGATCCTTATTTGGAGATGACTGAGATTGCAGATCGTACCCTTCGCGCTGGTGGGCCTGCCTTGTTGTTTGAAAATCCCAAAGGTTATTCAATGCCTGTATTGTGTAATTTGTTCGGTACTGCTGAGCGTGTTGCTATGGGGATGGGGCAGAAAGATGTTAAAGCCTTGCATGATGTGGGTAAGCTGCTAGCTTTTTTGAAAGAACCCGATCCTCCGAAAGGTTTTCGTGATTTACTGGATAAGCTACCGAAATTTAAGCAAGTCCTTAATATGCCAACTAAACGGCTTAATACTGCGCCTTGTCAGGAACATGTTTCGGTTGGTGACGATGTAGATTTAACCCGTATTCCGATTATGCACTGTTGGCCAGAGGATGCTGCGCCGTTGATTACTTGGGGGCTGACAGTCACTCGTGGCCCGAATAAAGAGCGGCAAAATCTTGGTATCTATCGTCAGCAAGTATTGGGTAAAAATAAACTCATTATGCGCTGGTTATCTCATCGTGGTGGTGCGCTTGATTTTCAGGAATGGTGTCAGGCACATCCAGGAGAACGTTTCCCGGTGGCTGTTGCCTTGGGGGCTGATCCAGCGACAATATTGGGGGCTGTGACGCCAGTTCCTGATACATTATCGGAATATGCATTTGCCGGGTTATTAAGAGGATATAAAACAGAAGTTGTGAAATGTCTTTCAAATAACTTGGAGGTACCAGCAAGTGCTGAGATCGTATTGGAGGGGTATATTGAGCCTGGCGAGTTAGCTCCAGAAGGGCCATATGGTGACCATACGGGCTATTATAATGAAATCGATATGTTCCCGGTGTTCACTGTGACACATATTACTCAGCGCCATGATGCTATTTATCACTCGACTTATACTGGCCGTCCGCCGGATGAACCTGCTGTGTTGGGGGTTGCATTGAATGAGGTGCTGGTACCGATTTTACAAAAACAGTTTCCTGAAATTGTCGATTTTTATCTGCCTCCTGAAGGTTGTTCTTATCGTCTTGCCGTCGTGACTATGAAGAAACAATATCCGGGTCATGCCAAGCGGGTCATGATGGGGGTTTGGTCATATCTACGGCAATTTATGTATACAAAGTTTGTTATCGTTTGTGATGATGATATCAATGCCAGAGACTGGAACGATGTCATTTGGGCAATCACTACGCGGATGGACCCGGCAAGAGATACAGTATTAATGGAGAATACTCCGATAGATTATCTCGATTTTGCATCACCGGTTTCAGGATTGGGTTCGAAAATGGGAATGGATGCAACGAACAAATGGCCGGGAGAGACGCAGAGGGAATGGGGACGTCCTATTGTGATGAGTGAAGAAGTGCGTACCCGCGTCGACAAAATCTGGGATGAATTAGATATTTTAGGACCATAAGAGGGAACGCATGACAACACTGAGCTGCAAAGTAACCTCTGTAGAGGCTATTACTGATACGGTTTATCGGGTACGGTTACTTCCCGATTCTCCGTTCTCATTCCGCGCTGGTCAGTATCTGATGGTGGTAATGGGTGAGAGAGATAAACGTCCATTTTCAATGGCATCAACGCCTTCAGAAAAGGAGTTTATCGAATTACATATTGGTGCTTCTGAACTGAATTTGTATGCAATGGCTGTGATGGATAGAATTCTGGATCAGAAAGTGATCGATATTGATATCCCTCATGGTAAAGCCTGGTTTCGTCAAAGCAGCACTAATCCGCTATTATTAATTGCAGGCGGTACGGGGTTTTCTTATACCCGTTCTATATTGCTGACAGCGTTGGAAGAACAACCTGAACGCCAGATCTCTATGTATTGGGGGGGCAGAGAATCACAACATTTATATGATCTTGCTGAATTACAGTTACTTACAGAGCACTACCCTAATTTGAAGGTTGTTCCGGTTGTTGAACAGTCAGAGAATGGTTGGTGTGGACGTACAGGAACAGTGCTTAAAGCGGTACTAGAGGATTTTGGTAGTTTGGCCAATTATGATATCTACATTGCAGGGCGATTTGAAATGGCAAAAATTGCTCGAGAGCGCTTTTGTGGTGAGCGTGATGCTTCTACTGACAACATGTATGGTGATGCTTTCGAATTCATTTAAAATAATAATAAAAAGCCCGCCCCTGACAGGCGGGAATTACGGCAACAACGACTCAGTTATAATAATTCTTACAGATAAGTTCTTAATCCATTCTTTCTATAATGGTGGCGATACCTTGGCCTAAACCGATACACATGGTTGCCAGGCCAAACTGAACATCGCGGCGTTCCATTAAGTTCAACAATGTTGTTGTGATGCGAGCACCTGAGCAGCCTAGTGGGTGACCGAGAGCAATTGCGCCACCATTCAGGTTAACTTTGTCATCCATACCGTCCAACAAATTCAGGCCCTTCAGGCAGGCAAGTGATTGAGCGGCAAATGCTTCGTTTAGTTCAATCACGCCAATATCACCTAGTACTAAACCTGCTTTTTTGAGCGCCATTTGTGTAGCAGGGACCGGGCCATATCCCATAATGGAAGGATCGCAACCAACAGCTGCCATAGAACGGATACGGGCACGAGGTTTCAGCCCCAGGTTCTTGGCATAACTTTCACTGGTTATCAACATTGCAGACGCACCATCGGATAAAGCAGAAGAGCTGCCTGCTGTGACTGAACCTGTTACTGGATCGAATACAGGACGCAGAGCGGCGAGATCTTTCAGATTAGCATCTGAACGGATTACCTCATCGTAATCAAACCGTTTCAATATGCCATCGGCATCGTGACCATAAACCGGTGATATCTCATTGGAGAATGCACCTGATTGCGTTGCTTGTGTTGCTCGTTGGTGTGAACGGAGTGCAAATGCATCTTGCATTTCACGGCTGATATGGTGAATCTTTGCCAACATTTCAGCGGTTAAGCCCATGACTCCTGCGGCTTTGGCAACACTCAGACTCATTTTAGGATGGAAATCCACGCCATGTGTCATTGGAACATGGCCCATGTGCTCTACACCACCAATCAGTGTGACATTAGCTTCTCCGGTCATGATCATACGAGCGCCATCATGCAGCGCTTGCATTGATGAACCGCACAGGCGGTTAACAGTCACGGCTGGTACAGAGTGAGGGATATCTGCCAGTAAAGCTGCATTACGGGCAATGTTGAAACCTTGTTCTAGAGTTTGCTGTACACAGCCCCAGTAGATGTCATCGATTTCATGTTGCTGTATTGCCGGATTACGTTTAAATAGCTCTTTCATCAGGTGAGCGGAGAGATCTTCAGCCCGGACCTGACGGAATGCACCACCTTTTGAGCGCCCCATTGGGGTGCGGATGCCATCAATAATGACTACATTTTCCATGTTTCCAGACCTCACGCTGTTTTTCCGGTGCTGACAGCAATCGTTGCTGCTGTAGAGTAGTAACTTTCATTACGTTCAGCTTTGGCTTTCAGACCAGGTGGTACCTGATAAAGAGCACCGAGGTGAGCATAATTTTCAGCCATTTTTACGTAAGCCGCTGTTCCCATTGTTTCCAGATAACGGAAAACACCACCGTGGAATGGAGGGAAACCAAGGCCATAAACCAGAGCCATATCGGCTTCTGCTGGGCTGGCAATGACACCTTCTTCCAGACAACGGACAACTTCGTTGATCATCGGGATCATAGTACGAGCAATGATCTCTTCACCGGAGAAATTACTCTTCTGTTGGCAGATAGTTGCCAGCAGTTGGTCTGTTTGCTCGTCCTGCTCTTTTTTAGGCTTACCTTTCTTATCTTGAGTGTACTTGTAGAAACCAAGGCCATTTTTCTGCCCGTAACGTTGATTGTCATATAAAACATCAATGGCATCTTTATAATCACGCTGCATACGATCTGGGAACCCTTGGGCCATGACTGATTGAGCATGATGTGCAGTGTCAAGACCAATAACATCAATGAGATAAGCAGGACCCATTGGCCAACCAAATTCTTTCTCCATGATTTTGTCTATTTGGCGGAAATCACCACCATCACGCAATAGCAGACCGAAGCCAAGGAGATAAGGAAGCAGTACCCGGTTTACAAAGAACCCTGGACAGTCGTTAACGACGATCGGAGTTTTACCCATTTTGCTGGCATAGGCGACTACGGTTGAAATTGTCTTTTCAGAAGTTTTTTCACCGCGAATTACTTCAACCAATGGCATGCGGTGTACCGGGTTGAAGAAATGCATACCACAGAAGTTTTCCGGGCGTTTTAGGGAATTAGCTAATTCTGAAATTGGAATTGTTGATGTGTTGGAAGCTAGGACACAATCTTCATTAACCAGAGTTTCAGTTTCTGATAGTACAGCCGCTTTGATTTTAGGATTCTCTACTACAGCTTCAACCACGATTTGAGCCTGTTCGATACCGGCATAATTTAAGGTAGGTTGAATAGAAGAGAGGGTTCTCGCCATTTTTATAGCATCTAGACGGCCACGTTCAAACTGCTTGTTTAGAAGTTTCGCGGCTTCATTCATACCTAATTCAAGGGCTTGCTGGCTGATGTCTTTCATCATGACAGGAATCCCTTTGCGGGCAGATTGATAGGCTATACCACCACCCATAATTCCAGCACCAAGAACTGCGGCATACTCAGGTGTTGTGACTTCTTTCAGATGTTTTTTTGCCAGTCCTTTTATGTACTGGTCATTAAGAAAAATACCCACTAAGGCACGGGCAACATTTGTCTGTGCTAAAGGAATGAAGCTGGCGGTTTCCTGTTTCAATGCTTCATCGCGACCAAATGTAGCGGCTTTTTCTATGGATTTAACTGCGGTGATAGGAGCTGGATAATGAGGGCCGGCGACTTTCATCACCATACCTTTTGCCACACTAAAACTCATGCCTCGTTCAATTTCATTGAGTTTCAAAGGCTCTAATTTTGGCTGACGTGCGGCTTTCCAGTTAAGGTTCCCTGCAATTGCTTGTTCCAGCATTGATACTGCGGAATCAACCAATTTTTCTTTGGGAACAACAGCATCAATCAAACCGTTTTTCAATGCTTCTTCTGCACCAATGTCTTTACCTGCGGCAATGATATCCAGTGCATTATCAGTCCCGATCAGGCGTGGAAGGCGAACTGAGCCACCAAAACCAGGCATAATACCAAGTTTGGTTTCTGGCAGCCCAATGCGTATATCCGGGGAGGCCACACGGAAATCTGTAGACAGAACACATTCACAGCCACCACCAAGAGCATAACCGTTTATTGCTGAAATGGTTGGTACGGGTAAATCTTCTATCCGGTTAAAAATGCTATTTGAAAAGTTAAGCCATTCTTGCAGTTTTTCTACAGGTGAATCGAATAAAGAGAGGAATTCAGTAATATCTGCACCAACAATAAATGCGGCTTTTTCAGAACGTAATAAAACGCCTTTCAATCCAGTTTGTTGCTCTAGGCTGGTAACAGCCTTATCGAGAGATGCAACGGTTTTGGTATCTAGTTTATTAATCGCGGCTGGGGCATTGAAAACCAGTTCAGCAATGCCATCTTTCAACCAGCTTACTTGAATTGTTTCACTTTGATAGAGCATGTCGTTCTCCTAAATGAGCGCATACCATCTGGTATGACCAGATGGGTTTGATTGTGGTTATTATGTTAAGTAAATGCAAATGAGTGATTAGTTTTTTGCAAGGGTGATCACAAGTGAGATTTGTATCTCATTGGCAATAATTGTTTTTATATCTTGATAAATAAGGTGTTAGTGGGGGTCGATAAATTGAGAAGATTTTTGGGTGATACCTGCAAATATCAACGGTTGTGATAAGCTAATGGTTTAGTCATAAAATAAAAAAGGTCAATTGAAATGGAAAAGTTGGCATCTCTGTACCACGAACATATCTCTACATTGCAGCAACGTACCTGTGAAGCATTGGCCCGTAATCAATTTGATGCTTTGCTTATTCACTCTGGTGAGTTACAGCGTATTTTTCTTGATGATAGAGATTACCCTTTCAAAGTTAATGCTTACTTCAAAGCTTGGGTACCAGTAACTAAAGTGCCTAATTGCTGGTTGTGGGTAGATGGTATTAATAAACCTAAATTATGGTTTTACTCGCCGGTAGATTATTGGCACAGCGTAGAACCATTGCCGACTAGCTACTGGACTAAAGAAGTTGAAATGATTCATCTGGCAAATGCTGGAGATATCAATTCAGAGTTAAGCACTTATGTGAAACAGAATGTTGCTTACATCGGTTGTTCACTGCAAAGAGCAAAAGAGATTGGTTTCTCTGAACGCAATATTAATCCAAAGTCTGTTCTTGATTATTTGCATTTCCATCGTTCATACAAAACAGATTATGAACTAGTCTGTATGCGTGAAGCACAAAAAACGGCTATTGTCGGGCATTTGGCAGCTTATGAAGCATTTCAGGCTGGGATGAGTGAATTTGATATTAATATCTCTTATCTTATGGCAACAGGTCATCGTGATACAGATGTGCCTTATAACAATATTATTGCTATGAATGAGAATGCGGCTGTTTTGCATTACACTGCATTGCAGCACAATGCACCTTCGGATATTCGTAGTTTCCTGATTGATGCCGGTGCTGAATATAATGGCTATGCAGCAGATATCACCCGCACTTATTCAGCAAAAAGTAATAATGAATTTGCTTCTCTAATTAAAGATATGGATGCTGAACAAAAAGCGTTAATTAGTACAATTAAAGCAGGAGTTCGCTATACCGAATATCATATTCAGATGCATCATCGGATTGCTAAGTTGTTGAAAAAATATGGTATCGTGAAAGATGTCAGTGAAGAAGTCATGGTTGAAAAAGGACTGACAACGCCATTCTTTCCACATGGCATTGGTCACCCTCTTGGATTACAGGTCCATGATGTGGCAGGGTTTATGCAGGATGATACAGGTACACATTTAGCCGCTCCGGATATGTATCCTTATCTGCGTTGTACCCGTATTCTAGAACCTCGCATGGTGCTGACTATCGAGCCAGGCTTTTATTTCATCGAATCGCTGCTTGCATCTTGGCGTGAAAGTGAGTTCAGCAAACATTTTGACTGGAATAAAATTGGGACGCTTAAACCTTTCGGTGGTATTCGTATTGAAGATAATATTGTGATCCATGAAAATAAAGTGGAAAACATGACTCGGGATCTTCAATTGCCATAATGAAGCCTTATTTGATACCCGCAGCTTCAGTGAGTTTTACTGAAGAGATTAAAAAAAGTCGCTTTATTACCTTGCTGGAGCATACTGACGGGGTGGATGAGGCTAAAGCGTTTATCCAGAAAATCAAAGCTCAGTACCCTGATGCCCGCCATCACTGCTGGGCATTTGTTGCTGGTGCACCGGATGATTCACAACAGTTGGGTTTTTCAGATGATGGGGAACCTTCAGGAACCGCAGGTAAGCCGATACTGTCCCAACTTATGGGAAATAATATCGGTGAAATAACCGCGGTTGTTGTTCGCTATTTTGGTGGAATAAAATTAGGTACCGGTGGGTTGGTAAGGGCATATGGAAGTGGTGCCCAACAGGCGCTGAAATTGCTGGAGACAAAAAATAAGGTTCCACAGAAACCCTGTTCCTTGCAGTGTGAATATGCCCATATCTCTATGATTGAACAGTTATTACAGAAATCATCAGGGCAAATTATTTCCAGTGAGTATGCAGAGAATGTTACTTTGCGAATTTCACTTCCAGCTACCTTAGTGGGGGAAGTCGGTGATAAATTACGTGATCTAAGTCGCGGTGTACTGTATTTAACACCTGATCTGTAAATATTCTCTGTAACTGGATTTCTAAGGAACCAGCTAAATGCATTTTCGTGCCATAACCCGTATTGTTGGGCTGCTTGTCATTCTTTTCTCTGTCACCATGATAATTCCAGGGTTGGTAGCACTTATCTATCGTGATGGCGCTGGGCGTGCATTTAGTCAGACATTTATTTTTGCCTTAATTATCGGTTTGATGCTTTGGATACCAAATCGGGAGCAAAAACATGAATTAAAGCCCCGGGAAGGGTTTCTTATCGTTGCTTTGTTTTGGACAGTACTTGGTAGTGTTGGGGCTTTACCTTTCATTTTTTCTGAACAGCCAAATCTTTCTATTACAGATGCATTTTTTGAATCTTTCTCCGGTTTAACAACAACGGGTGCTACGACACTGATTGGGCTTGATTCCTTGCCTAAAGCGATTCTTTTCTACCGGCAGATGCTGCAATGGTTAGGTGGTATGGGGATTATAGTGCTGGCTGTTGCAATACTGCCTCTACTTGGGGTTGGGGGAATGCAGCTCTATCGGGCTGAAATGCCTGGCCCCTTGAAAGATAATAAAATGCGCCCGCGAATTGCTGAAACAGCAAAAACTTTATGGTTGATTTATGTGTTACTGACAATCGCCTGCGCTTTAGCGTTATGGGCTGCGGGTATGTCAGTTTTTGATGCCATTTCTCACAGTTTTTCAACTATCGCAATTGGTGGATTTTCTACACATGACGCGAGTATTGGTTATTTCAATAGCCCCGCGATAAATACCATTATTGCGATTTTTCTACTGATTTCTGGTTGTAACTTTGGTTTGCACTTCGCGGTATTAACGGGACGTAGCCTGACAGTATATTGGCGGGACCCTGAATTCCGTATGTTTATCTCCATTCAATTAGTGCTTGTTATTATTTGCACTCTGATCTTATGGCATCACGCTATTTATAAGTCGGGGATAGAGACACTAAACCAAGCTTTTTTCCAGGTTGTTTCAATGGCGACAACAGCTGGGTTCAGCACAGATAGTTTTGCTCGTTGGCCATCATTTTTGCCAATACTGCTGTTGTGTTCCGCTTTTATTGGGGGTTGTGCAGGTTCGACGGGAGGAGGACTGAAGGTGATTCGTATCTTACTGCTATTCCTGCAAGGTTCCCGTGAATTGAAGAGATTGGTTCATCCAAATGCGGTTTATACCCTCAAGCTAGGGCGAAGAGCATTACCTGAAAGAATTATTGAAGCTGTTTGGGGATTCTTCTCTGCTTATGCTTTGGTATTTATCATTAGTTTATTATTACTTATCGCAACTGGTGTAGATGAACTTTCTGCGTTTTCTGCAATAGCCGCTACACTAAATAATCTAGGGCCAGGGTTGGGTGTTGTTGCGGATAACTTCACTGCAATGAATCCGGCAGCCAAATGGATATTAGTTATAACGATGTTGTTTGGTCGCTTGGAAGTATTCACTTTATTAGTTTTATTTACACCAACCTTCTGGCGTGAATAGTCTATTGGGAGAGGGATATGGCTATGAATTGTTTATTACTTTATTCCAGTCGGGATGGACAGACTAAGAAAATCATTACCCGCATTGCTGAAAATCTACGCAGATCAGGGGAGGTATGCGAGCTCAGAGATTTAGCAACAGTAAAAACGATCAATTTGGAATCTTATGACAAGATTATGGTTGGAGCTTCGATCAGATATGGTCATTTCAATTCAGCACTGAAAAAGTTTGCAATCTGTCATCAACAACAACTTAATAAAATGCCAACCGCATTTTTTGGCGTAAATTTGACAGCAAGGAAGCCAGAGAAACGTACACCAGAAACGAATGTGTATGTTCGTAAGTTTCTATTTAATACCCCGTGGAAGCCAGATTTGTGTGGTGTTTTTGCTGGTGCATTACTTTATCCTCGTTATCATTGGTTGGATCGGATAATGGTTAAAATAATTATGAAAATGACCGGTGGGGAAACTGATACAACTAAAGAAGTTGAATATACCGACTGGCAGCAAGTTAATCATTTTA
Source organism: Photorhabdus kayaii (assembly GCF_025384895.1). Taxonomy (NCBI): domain Bacteria; kingdom Pseudomonadati; phylum Pseudomonadota; class Gammaproteobacteria; order Enterobacterales; family Morganellaceae; genus Photorhabdus; species Photorhabdus kayaii. The sequence continues at coordinate 389 of NZ_JAJAFZ010000030.1, read as the reverse complement.
CCGATGATTTCCTTAAAGTGGTGAGTAAAAAATGACCTATTTGTTCTTTTTATCAGTATTTTGTTGAAAAAAACTGCTAACGGCAGTTTTTTTTAAATAAACGCTTGCCAGCGTCAAAGAACGCCCTATAATGCGCCACCACTGACCGACACAACGCTGATAAACATTGTGAGGTCGGGCAGAGAAAAAGCTAATAAGCGCTTGACTCTGCGGGCGAAAAGCGTAGTATACGCAGCCCGGCTGAACGAGAATATCACGTTTTATTTCAGCCTGCTCTTTAACAATTAATCAGACAATCTGTGTGGGCACTCACAAGACCGTATCACAAAAAAATACGTTTTAAAGTCTTGAAGAGTGAACAACAGTTAATTCATTACGAATTAATTTAG